>JAFEBC010000491.1 GCA_018266095.1 Deltaproteobacteria bacterium | reverse complement strand
CGGGCGCCGCCTCGCGCAGCTACGGCATCCACGTGGCCAGGCTCGCGGGTCTGCCCGAGCCGGTCCTGGCGCGCGCGCGGGAGATCCTCGCCAACCTCGAATCCCACGAGCTCGACGAGAGCGGCCGCCCGACGATCGCGGTGCACCCGGGCGGCCCCGCGCGCAAGCAGCAGCGGCCGCAGTTGGGCCTGTTCGAGAGCGCTCCGGCGCCGCAGACGGCACCTGCGACGCCAGTCGTCGCCGTGGATCCGAAGGCCGAAGCGCTGGCGACCGCCGTGCGCGCCCTCCAGCTCGATCGCATGACGCCCCTGGAGGCGCTGATGTTCCTGCACGAGCAGAAGAAGAAATTGTAGACACTGCTCGCCCGATCATTCACTTCAGAGACGCAGAAGCGCAGAATATTGGGCTTGGCCGCTGGATGAATCGAGTTGAAGGTCTTCGGCGCTTCGGTGCCTCTGCGGTGAATCGCCGCCCTTGCACGATCGCACGATGGATCGCCGCTCTTCGATTGAACCCAGCCCGTCGCTCTGGCATCGAGACACTCCATGACCTTGCGAATCCTCGTCACAGGCGCCAACGACGGCATCGGCCGCGAGACCGCGCTCGCCCTCCTGCGCCAGGGCCACCATGTCATCGTCCACGGCCGCAACGCCGATCGCGCAGGCAAGGCGGCCTCCGAGCTCGGCAAGCAGGCGAACGCGCCCGCGGATCGCGTCTCGACCGCCGCCTTCGACCTCAGCTCGCTCGCGCAGGTCCGCGACGGCGCCAACGCCCTCCTCGCCGCCCACCCTGCGCTCGACGTCGCCGTGCTGAACGCGGGCCTCTACAACAACGAGCGCAAGCTCTCGGCCGACGGCTACGAGCTGACCTTCGCCGTGAACCACCTCGCGCACTTCTTCCTCGCGCAACAGCTCGCGCCCGCCTTGGAGCGCGCCGCCGCCGAGACAGGCCAGCCCTCGCGCGTGGTGGCCGTGGCCTCGATGGCGCACGTGCGCGGGGCAATCGACTTCACCGATCTGCAGTCGTCCAAGAGCTATTCGGCATATGGCGCGTACGCGCTCTCGAAGTCGTGCAACATCCTCTTCGCGCAGGAGCTGGCCGCGCGCAGCGACCCCAAGAAGCTCATCGCCAACAGCCTGCACCCGGGCGTGGTGGGCACCAAGCTCCTGCGCGCGGGCTTCGGCATGTCAGGCGGGCCGGATTCGCTGGCGGAGGGTGCCGAAACCTCAGTGTTCCTGGCCTCTTCTGTCGAGGGCGGCCAGGTCACGGGCAAGTTCTTCGTGCGCAGCCGGGAGAGCCTGCCGTCGGCCCAATCGCGCGAGCCCAAGAACGCCAAGCGGCTCTGGGAGCTGACCCTGGAGCTGCTCGACAAGGCGCCAACCTTGCGGAATCATTAGGGTCCGGCGCCGCACTGAACGCGCGTGTCGTACCCCCTCGTTAGAGTTTCTTCCGTGGGCGCCACAGAGGCGCTCCAAGGTCCACGGAGGAAGCCATGAGCGAGGCAATCAAGCTGGTGCGGTGCCCCAAGTGCAACCGGGTCCTGCGCGAGGACGACGTCGAGCAGGCCAAGGCGCGCCACGCCAATCTCGTCGAGCGCGCGTGCGGAACGGCGGCCGAGTTCGTGCGGGACGCCACGTGGGGCGCGTACCTCGCGTCCCTGCGCCGGTGCCGCTGCGGGAGCAAGGCCAAGTTCCGTCCGCTGTCGGCGGCGCGCCTGCGCGGGCAGCTCCAGCTCGGGCTCGACTCGGTGGTGCTGCAGTGACGGCGCTGGCCGAGGTGATCCCGGGCGCGCTCTTGCTCATGACGGGCGTCGGCCTCATCGGCGCCTCGCTGGGCCTGTTCGCCGAGCACGTCTGGGACGAGTGGCGCGCGAGCCAGCGCTTCCGGGACGTCGACCGCCTGGTGCGCATGAACGGCCTCGCGTCCGGCCGGCAGAAGCCGCTGCGCCGCAAGCGGGGGAGGCCCTGGGAGGCCGCCGAGGACTGGTCCTCTGTCTCGCGGCCGCGGCCAAGAAGTTGACGGAACGCGCGCGCGTGCGAACGTCCGATCGTGCCCTCGATCCGTTCACTCGCTGCCCTGATCTGTGTGACCGCGTGCTGCGCGCTGGCCCCGTCCGCGAGGGCGGCCAAGGCGCAAAAGCCGGTCGCGCATGCGTCCGCGAAGGCCCCGGCGTCGCCCAAGGTGGTGAAGCCGCAGAAGGCGTCGCAGGCGCAGTCGGCGCAGGAGAGGCGGATCGAGTCGGCCAAGGCTTCGCTGGTGAAGCTGCGGGCCGATGCGCGTCGCCGGAGGTACCGCGACGGGTGGGAAGCGATCGCCCGCGAGCTCGACATCGCGTCGAAGCTCGCGGGACCACAGCAGGCCGAAGCTGCACTCCTCGCGGCGCGGGTGCGCGAGGAGCAGTGGGGCGTGTCGCGCGCGAAGGGCGACGCGGAGACGGCGGTCGATTCGTACATCGACGTGAGCGACCGCTTCGACGATGCGGCCGAGGCGCGGCCGGCGCTGGTGTCGGCGGTGAAGCTGGCGGTGCGCACGGGGCTGAAGAAGGCCACGCGCGAGGCCGCGTACAAGCTGCGCAAGCTCCCGCGCTCGCCCGAGGCGGATGCCGCGTTGGCGCTGGCGAAGGTCGAGCGTGTGCCCGAGAAGGCGCCCCTGAAGGCCAAGCCGGACCTCGCGCTGCGCGCGGCGCAGGACAAGGATCGCAAGGCCCAGCTTCCCGTCGAGGCCGACGAGGAGGACGAGTCGTCGCGTCCGGCGGGGGCCGCGAAGGCGGCCGTCCCCGAGAAGGCGGGCAAGGATGTCGAGGAGCGCGGTGAGCCGCAGTCGCCGCTGCGTGAGCCTGCGTCTGATGTGCCGCCAGAGGCTGCGAAGATCCTGGAGGCGATCGTCGCCGCGACCAAGATCGAGGTCGAGCCCTCGAAGCCCGAGCCTGCGAAGGCGGACAACGACCAGGCCCCTGCGGACAAGGTGGATGCAGCGCCGTCGAAGACGGAGCTCGCGGTCAAGGCCGGCGCCGTCCATGACGACGCCGAGGCCGACGGCGAGGACAACGAGGGTCCCCCTGAGGGCGAGGAGGGCGAGCTCGTGCCCATCCCGGGGCCGACGCGCGCGTCTGCGCCCAAGGGCGACGAGCTGGCCGAGGCGGATCCGGATCTGCTCCGGCGCGCGCGCAGCCTGCGGTCGCTCCTGCTCGGCGAGGGCCAGGGATCGGTCGCGGCGCAGCTCGGGCTGCAGATCCACAAGATCGTCATCGACGCGGGCCACGGCGGGAAGGACACGGGCGCCATCGGCAAGAACGGAGTGCGCGAGAAGGACGTGGCGCTCTCGATCGCCAAGAAGGTGGCGGAGCGGCTGCGGGCCCTGGGCTTCGAGGTCGTGCTCACGCGCGATCGCGATGTCTTCCTGTCGCTCGACGAGCGCACGCGGCTGGCGAACGAGGCGGGCGCGGACCTGTTCCTCTCGGTGCACTGCAACTCGGCGCGCAAGAGGACGCTGTCGGGCGTGGAGACCTGGACGCTCAACGTGGCGGCGGATCGGTACGCCAAGCGGCTCGCGGCCTTCGAGAACGCGGATGCGGGACGGCACGTGTCGGATCTGAAGATGATCCTCGCGGATCTCTTCACCAAGGTGAACGCGGGCGACGCGCGGGAGTTGGCGTCGGCGGTGCAGTCGGCCATGGTGCGCACCATCCGTTCGCGCGTGGGGCCGGTGAAGGACAACGGGGTCAAGCACGCGCTCTTCTATGTGCTCCTGGGCGCGAAGATGCCGGCGGTGCTGGTCGAGACGGCGTTCCTCTCGAACCCGACCGAGGAGAAGCGGCTCAAGGCGGCGAAGTACCAGGACAGCGCGGCCGAGGCCATCGCGCGCGGCGTGAAGGACTTCGTGGACGCGCGCCGCAAGCTGGCGATGGCGGAGTAGGGGCAGCGCTCTCGGCTGGCTGAGGCCCGAGTCGAACGTCGCCACGCTGCTTCGTGCGCATTCGACGCGATGCGCTATGATCTCCTCGATGGGCTCCCGCGAGGACTCGCAGCCGGCGATCGACCCCAAGCGCGACAAGCTGCCGCCGGATCCCGGTGTGCAAGCGGCGGTCGCGCTGGCCAAGGAGCGGCTCGCGCGCGGGCGGGCCGAGCTGCGCGTGCGGCAGCGGGCGGGCGCGGGCGGGCAGGAGATCGTGCGCGCGATGTCCGACCTCATGGACGAGGTCGTGCACGGGCTGGGGGACGGCCTCGGCAAGGGGTTGCCGTTCGCGCTGGTGGCGCTCGGCGGGTACGGGAGGCGCGAGCTGTCGCCGCGGTCCGATGTGGACCTGCTCGCGCTCTTGCCGGAGCGGGGCGCGGAGCTCAGTGAGGCTGCGGCCGAGCGCATCCATCGGGCGCTGTGGGACGCGGGGCTCGAGGCCGGGTTCGCGGCGCGGACGCTGGCGCAGTCGCTGGAGCTGGGTCGCACCGATCACACCGCGCGCACGGCGCTGCTCGACGGGCGGCTCGTGTGGGGCGACCCGGGCCTGTTCAAGGCGCTCGAGCGGGCCGTGGTGGTCGAGCTCGACGACAAGCGGGTCGAGGAGTTCATCGCCGACAAGCTCGATGAGTTCAAGAAGCGGCGCGAGAAGTACGGCGGCTCGGTGTGGCTG
>JAFEBC010000490.1 GCA_018266095.1 Deltaproteobacteria bacterium | reverse complement strand
TCCAGCGCCTCGTCGTAGCAGCGCAGCGCGGCGGGTGCGTCGGTGGCCACCCGCTTCCTGGCCTGCTCCGCGATCTGCTCGAACCCATACCCCTGGCCGGTGCGTCGACACTCGAGCGGGAGCTCCTTCGCGGGCACGATCTTCTTGGCGCGCAGCGCGCTCGCCTCGGCCTCCACCGGCGCGGCCTTCTCCAGCGCGAGGCGCAGGGCGTCGATCGCCTCGAGATAGCGCCCGTTCTCGTAGTAGAGGTTGCCGAGCGCAGAGAGCACCTCGAAGGACTTTGGACGGTCCTTGAGCTCGCCCTGCATCGAATCGATGGCCGCGAGGAGCTGCTTGGGATCGGTGATGTCGAGGGGGCCCGCGTCAGGCGGCTGCGGGGACTTGGCGGGCTCGCACGCGAGCACACAGACAGAGACGGCGACGAGGAGGCGACGCATGGGCACGCTGTCTATCCCAACTGTGCAGATGAACGCACGTCCCGCGCGCCTCATCTGGTAGTCAAAGGCATGCCCAAGGAATCGCACGAGCAGAAGGCGGCGCGGACCGCGCGCATCATCGACGCGCTGGAGGAGGAGATCCCCGAGGCGCGCATCGCGCTCGATTCGACGAACGATCTCGAGCTGCTCGTCTCGGTGATGCTGTCAGCGCAGACGATGGACTCGCTGGTGAACAAGGTGACGCCGGCGCTGTTCGCGAAGTACCGCACCGCGCAGGCCTACGCCGACGCGAGCGAGGAAGAGCTGCAGCAGGCCATCTCGCGCATCGGGCTCTTTCGCAACAAGGCCAAGAACCTGAAGGCGGCGATGACGATCATCGTGCGCGATCACGGCGGGCAGATCCCGCGCACGCGCGAGGCGCTCAACGAGCTGCCGGGCGTCGGCTGGAAGACCGCGGGCGTGGTCGCGTATCACGCCTTCGGCACGCCGGCGTTCCCCGTGGACACGCACGTGGGGCGGCTCTCGCGGCGCCTCGGGCTCACCTCACAGGAGGATCCCGCGAAGGTGGAGGAGGACCTCCAGAAGCTCTTGCCGCCCGAGCGGTGGGGACGCGCGCACCAACTGATCATCTGGCACGGGCGCCGCACCTGTCATGCGCAGCGGCCGCAGTGCGATGCGTGCGTGATCGAGAAGGAGTGTCCGCGCGTCGGCGTGACGCTCAGCGATCTGAAGTCTCCTGCGTCCGCGACCAAACGAGCAGGTCGCTCCCGTCCTGCGCCAAAGCGGAGAAGCGCGCCCAGCCGGAAGGCGTCGCCGAAGCGTAAGCGCCCCACGAAGGCACGGTGAGCGGATAGTCCGCGTCGACGAAGTGCGTGATGAACGCCTCGATCGGCGGCTTCTTTCCCTCGGTGAGCGACGGGCACGCGACGGCATCGGGGTTGCCCACGGCCACGATCGCTCCCGCGCGCAGATACGCGCACACCTTCGGCAGCCACTCGCCGGCAGGCGGCGCATGGGCGCTGGCGATGCTCCAGACGAGCGCGCGCGGGAGGTGACGCGAGATCGCGTTCGCGATCCCCAAGATGTGATGCAGCGCCGTGCCCGCGACCTGCGGCTCCTGCGACGGACAGGTGCCGTTCGCGTCCCACGGCAGCGTGGCCACCTTGAGCGAATCGTGCCACAGCGACGCGGCGATCAAGAGGTCGTCCTCGAGCTTCACGCCGTGAACCTTCTCGTACACGTCGGCCATCGCGCGCGCGTGCAGCGCGTTCGTCCACGAGTGCACCGCGAGGCCGCCTGGATACGCGTGGTGTCCCGTCGGACACGGTCCGCCTGGCGCGGTGTCGAAGGTGGCCTTGGTCTGCTCCGGCAGCACGAGCGAATCCGCGTCGGCGAGGAGGTGCTCCTTGCGCAGGAGCTGCTCCGCCTGGCTCTTGTGCGTGAGCGCGAACGTATCGGGTGTGAGCCACGGCGACGCGAGCTGCGCCTCGACCGCCGCGCGCAGGGCAGGGTGCTTGAGCTCGCTCGCCATCAAGTGCACGCCGTGGATCGCCCTCTTCACCATCGGAAGCTGGTCGGCGACGAGCGCGGCGCGCTCTGCGGGGCCAGCGGGCTTGGCCGTGCTCGCGGGCCGGGCGGGCTTGGCTGCGTCCTTGGCGTGCAGCGAGAGCGGGGCGACGAGCAGGGCGGAGACGAGCAGGTGGGCGAGCGTGGCGAGGGTGCGCATGCACGCACAATAGCGCGCGCTGCACCGGACGAAATCTTGCGCGATCGCGCGGCCGGCCTACCTTTGCGGCATGAGAAACCGGAACAAGCGCCGTGACCGCCGCAATCTGATCGAGAAGGATCTGGTCGAGAGCCGCGAGCTCGATCACGAGATCCAGGGACATCTCGCCGAGGCCGCCGGGTCGATCGCGGAGGCAGAGGCCGCCTTCCGCAAGCTGGCCGAGCCCGACTTCCTGCGCCGCTGAACGCCATGTACGCCTTCGTGGTGCTCAAGTATGAGGCTCCGCTCGAGCGGATCCTGCAGACGACGGATCGTCACCGCGCCTGGCTGCGCACGCTGCACGCGGACGGCAAGCTGGTGGCGAGCGGTCCGTTCGTGCCGCGCGAGGGCGGCGGGCTGTTGATGCGCGTGGCCGACGAGGCAGAGCTCGACGCGATCCTGGCGCAGGATCCGTACGATCAGGAGAAGCTCATCTCGCGCAAGATCCACATCTGGGCGCCGAACATCGGCGAGCAGGGGCTCGACTCGCTGCCGTTGAAGCCCTGAGCTCGTGCGCGTCAGGCCCGCGGTCCGTCGCGCGCCCGGCTACTGCGCGCCGCCCCAACGCGGTGGCACCACCAGCTCCACTGCCTCTGACGAGACCCAGCCGGTCAGGCCGTTCGCGAGCTTGATGCGGCGGAAGCCGTTGAGCGTGTCATCGACGCGCACGAGCGTGCCCTCGTGCACCTCGAAGGGGCTCGCAGAGCGCGCCGCGGGACCTTCGCGGGCAGGCGCAGAGGCCGCGATCACCACCGCGCGGCGCAGCGCCATCCGGTGCGCGGTCGCTGCGCCCATCGTCACCAGACCCGCGAGGGCCGCCACGACGAACGCACCGAGAGCGATCTGACCGAGCGAGCCGCGCGTCCACAGCGCGGGCGCGAGCTGGCGGATGAGCACCAGGATCCACCCGAGGCCGAACGCCGCGAGCAGCACGATCGACGACACGGTCCCCGGCAAGGGAGACAAGAAGCGATAGAGCGTCTCACCGCCGCCGTCTTCTGCCTCGCCCTCGAGGCGGTCGACGTTTCCACGGCGCACCTCGGTCAGGTCAGCGCGCGCCTCGTCGTCGCCGGGCGAGAGGTACAGGGCGCGCTCGAAGTGCAGCGCGGCGAGCCCGCGACGCCCCTGCCGCAGGAGCGCGGTCCCGAGGTTCGTCTCCAGCTCGGCGCTCACCACACCCTCCTCGGTGAGCGCGCCATACGCGGCCGCGGCGCGCGCGAGATCGCCCGAGAGGAACGCGTTCGACGCCTCCTGGAAGAGGGCCTCCGGCGAAAGGTCCGGCGAGATCGAGCGTACGCGCGGCCCCGTCGCCGGCGCTTGCGTGGCGGGCGCGATTGGGATCGGCGCGGTGTTGATTTGCGGGGCCGGTGCCGGCGTGGCGTCGTTCGCGGAGGGCGTCGACGGTGGAGTCGAAGGTGGCGTCGAAGGCTGCGTCGCGGGCTGCGTGGAAGGCGGCGCGCCCGTCTGTCCTCGCGCGCGAGGCGTGGCGGTCCACACGAGCGTGCACACAGCGAGGGCGCACAGCGAGCGGGCGTTCATGCGGCCTCCTTGCGCGCCTTGTCGAGCAGGAGCAGCACCTGGTCTGCGCGCTGCAACACGGCCTCCTGCGCCGCCGCCGAGCGCGCACCCGGCGCGAAGCGCGCGCGATCGCACTCGTCGAGCACGCTCACCAGCTTGTCCACGGTCGGCTTCTCGTGGCCCTTCGCCATCAGCGCCTGCGCCAGCTCGTCGCGCGTGAGCCCCGAGGCCGCGACGCCCTGCTTGTCGGCCAGATACCCCGACAGCGCGCGCGCCACCTCCGCATAGAACTCACCCGACGCATCCGCGCCCGACCTCTGCTTCTCGAGCAGCGCCTCGGCGCCACGCAGCCGCCGCCGCGCCGCGCTGGCCGCGAGCTTGAACTTCTTCTGCGTGGGATCGATCGACACCAGGCGCATGAGCCGCTGCGCCAGCGCGAGCACGCCCGCGAGCAGAGGCCCCAAGATGAGCGCGGGCCAGAACCACGGCTTGGTCCACGGAGGCGGCGCCGCCGACGCGCGCGTGAGGTGCAGACGGATCGGCCGCAGGCCTCCCGCCGCGAGCAGGTTCTGCGCGCCCGGCGTGCCACCCGACACGTTGCCCTGCGCGGCGCCCACCGTGACGTGCAGCGGCTGCGTGCGCAGCGTCTTGTACGTGCGCGCGAGCGGGTCGAAGGTCTCCAGCGTCAGCGCGGGGATCTCGATCTCACCCGTGCGCTCGGGCACCAGCAGTTGCTCCACGGTGCGCGTGCCGCCGACCTTGCCCTGCTCGATCGAGGTCTTGTCCGTGCTGGTGGCGTCATACGCGCGCAGGCCCTGCACGAGCGGCAGGTGCGGAAGCTGCAGATCGCGCAGATTTCCGCGCCCGCTCGCCTGCAGCCGCAGCGTCACCGGCTGACCCGCGTTCACGCCCACCGGCTCGATGGTCGCGTTGAACGCCCACTGGCCCACGTTGCCGTGATCGAAGCCCGGCGGCGCGCCCGGCGGCAGCGGCTGCACATCGAGCGTGAGCACGTCCGTCTTGCGGTTCACGTTCGAGCGCGAGAACAGCATGCCCATCCCCGTCAGCACCTCGACCTCGGCGGGATCGATGGCGACCGGCCCCGACTTCAGGGGGAACAGCGCGCGCCGCCGCAACAAGAACGCTTGCATCGGCACGCCATCGATCACGCGCGCCTCGCCCACGAGCTGCTGCGGCGCTTCGATCTCTTCGGTCCAGAAGCCGTCCATGCGCGGGAGCTGCAGCTTGTCGATGCCGCTCACGTTCACGCGCGCGAGCAGCCACAAGGACCACGTCACTTGCTGGCCCACGAACGGCCGCTCCACATCGACCACCGAGCGCAGCGTGAGATCGCGCGGATTCCCTCGCGAGCCCTCGAAGGGATCGCCCATCGGATCCGGCTCGGACGGCTCCTGCTGGAGCTGCTGCCTCGGGGAAGTGCCGCCGCGCGAACGCTTGGGCGCCGGCGTCTGCCCCGCGGGCAGCACGCGCACCGACTGCGCGCCGGTGACGTACGTGTGCCCCTTGTAGACGAAGCGCACGGCCTCGATCGAGAGCGTGCCCGCGCGGTGCGGCGTGAGCGAGATCGCGTACACGGTCGTGCGCCTGAACGTCGGCGCGCCGCCGCTGAAGGCGAAGCTCACCTGCTCGCTCTGCGCGCGCCCCACGATGTCGAAGTCGCGGAAACCAGGGAGCTGCAGATCGCCGCTCGTGTCCTTCGACGAGAGGGTGACCGTGATCTCCAGCCGCACCATGTCGTCGAGGCCGATCTCATCGCGATCGAGCGTCGCCGACAGCTCCACATCATCGGCCGCGCGCGCAGCCTGAGGCCACAGCGCGCCCAGCAACACGGCGAACGACAGTGCACGAACGAGCCGCATCACCAGTCCTTCTCGACCGGCGACCTGCGCCGATCCTTCTCGGGCTTCTTGCCGAACCGCCACGCCTGCAGGTTCTTCTCTCCCGCCTTGGCGGCGTCGAGCAAGCGCTGCGCCTCCGAGCGGCCCATCTCCTGCTGCTTCTGCTGCTCTTCCTTCTCCTTCTCTTTCTGCGCCTGCTCCTGCTCCTTCTCTTGCCCCTTCTGCTTGTCCTCGCCTTCCTTCGGCTGCTGCTCCTGCTCCTTCTTCTGCGCCTCTTCCTTGCCCTGCTGCTCCTTCTCGTCCTTCTTGTCCTCGCCCTTCGACTGCTCCTGCTGCTGCTGGTCTTGCTTGTTCTTGTCCTGGTTCTTCTGATCCTTGTCCTGCGCGCCCTGCTGCGGCTGCTTCTTGGTGCGCTCCTTCTGCTGCAAGAGGAGCTCCAGGTTCACCTTCGAGTCGACATCATCCGGATCGAGCCGCAGCGCTTGCCCGTAGGCCTGCAGCGCCTCGTCCGTCTTGCCCGCCTGCTCCAGCGCGAGCGCCGCGTTGTACGCCGCCTTCGCGCGCAGCGACTGATCGCCGGACTCCTGCGCGCGCATCGCCTGCTCCAGCGCCTTGGGCGCTTCAGTGGCCTCGCCCTTGAGCAGCGCGGCCGAGCGGTTGAACGCGAGCTCCGCGGACGACTCCGAGTTCTGCGGCAGCTTCTTCTCCGCCGAGTCGTACGCTTCGAGCGCGCCCGTCGGATTGTTCTCGGCAGCGAGCTGATTTCCGCGCGCGGCGTCCGGCTGCTCCTTCTCCCACAGGCGCGAGGCGCCGCGCCGCAACATCTGCCCGAACTTCTGGAAGAAGCCCACGCGATTCTTCGCGTCCGGCCGCGCGATGAACTCCTGCGGCTGCTGCGCGTCCTGCTCCTGCTGGCGCTGCTCCTGCCCTTGTTGACCCGTGTCCTCGGCGCGCGCAGCGGATGCGCACGAAAGAGCGATCGCGATCGCCGGCACGATCGTCCATGCCAGCGCAGAGCCCTTGGCGAGCCTTCCCTTCATGCGCGCCTCCGCTTGAGCGACCCTTCGCCCATCATCGCCGCGACCGACAGCAAGAGGAACGCCGGCCACGCGAACCACTGGTGGCGATCGTCGTACTGCACCGAGAGCCGCGATTCGAGATCGCCGTGCTGCATGCGATCGATCTCGTCGATCATCTTGAGCACGCCCAGCTCGCCCGGCCCCGCGCGCAGGAGCTGCCCGCCGCCCTTCTCCGAGAGCTGCTGCAGGCCCGCGACATCGGTGCGCGTGAGCACCGTCTGGCCGTTGCGATCCTTCTTGTAGCCCGTCACGTTGCCGGCCTTGTCGGTGAGCGGGATCGGCTCGCCCGTCTCGGTGCCGATGGCCACGGAGTAGAGCTTGAGGCCCGCGTCGCCCAACTCCTGCGCCGCCTTCTCGGCCTCGCCCTCGTGATCCTCGCCGTCGGTCAGGAGCAGCACCACCTTCGCTGCGCCCGAGCGCCCGCCGCCCTCGAGCACCCGCTGCGACTCGCGCAGCGCCGCGGCCAGCGCGGTCCCCTGCTGCGGCATCTGCTGCGGATCCACCGCGCGCAGGAAGAGCTTGGCCGCGCTGTAGTCGACGGTGAGCGGACACTGCACGAAGGCCTCGCCCGCGAACACCACGAGGCCCACGCGATCGCCCTTGAGCCTGTCGAGCAGCGCGCCGATCTCGAGCCGCGCGCGATCGAGCCGCGACGGCTTCACGTCTCGCGCCAGCATCGACGTGGACGCGTCCAGCGCGATCACCAGATCGATGCCGCTGCGCTTGACGATCTCCGTGCGCTCACCGCACTGCGGGCCCGCGGCCGCGATGCACAAGAGCGTGAGCCCGATGCCGAGCAGGCTCCC
>JAFEBC010000048.1 GCA_018266095.1 Deltaproteobacteria bacterium | reverse complement strand
GGGCACGCCTGGCCCCGAGAGGGAGATCGGGAGCGTCTCGCGGGCCCCGAAGCGCCGAGGGCCGACTCCTCATCGGAATCGACCCTCGTGAGCGCGTCATCCTCCGCCACGCCGGACAGGCCGGCGGGCATGGTTGACTAGTCGTCCGCTTCGTCGTCCGGCGCCTGCACCGTGCTCTCGAACTTCAGCTCGGTCATGCCCAGCGTGACGATGTCGCCGTTGCGCAGGAAGCGGCGCGGCGTCTTCTTGCCGTTCACCAGCACGCCGTTCTTGCTGCCGAGGTCCACGATCTCGAACTTGTCGCCGTCGATGGCCACGCCCGCGTGCTTGCCGGAGATGGCGCCGTCCATGAGGCGGATGTTCGTCTCCGGGCCCGAGCCGATGGACACGATCTTGCCGACCAGCGGGTAGACCTTGCCCTTCTGCGCGCCCTTCTGGACGGACATGCGCGCCTTCGCGGCCTTGAGGCAGAACAGGCAGATCTCCCACTCGGGCATCTGCTCGCGCTTGCACACCGGGCAGTAGCGCGGCGGCAGCGGCTTGGGGCGCGTGAGGACGTAGATGGCCGCTGCGATGATGAGGAGCAGCAGGATGATCGCGGTGATGAGCACCGCCTTCTTCCAGTTGAAGAAGTCCGGCGTGGTGACGGTGACCGAGCCCTTGAGGCTGGCGCCGCCGCCCTCGTTCTCCATCGCGATGTCGACCTTGTGCTGCTTGCCGTCGTGGTCGAGGTCGGTCTTCCACTCCACCACGTACATCTTGTTGATGTAGTCCTTGATCGACGTCAGGCCCTTGGAGATGTCGTCGACGCCGGTGGCCAGCTTGTACGAGCCGCCGGTGCGGCGCGCGATCTCCTCGAGGTTCTTGAGGCCCTCGCCGTCCATCTCGGTGTGGCCGACCGCGTGGATGGGGATCTTGCGCTTGACGGCGTCGCTGATGACCTTCTCGACGTCGGTGGCGCTGCCGTTGTCGCGGCCGTCGGAGATGACGATGATGGCCTTGGCCACCGGGAGGGAGCTGGCCGTGGCCGCCGAGCCGTGGCCGGGGGCCGCCGCCGACGCGTAGAGGCCGGTGGCCTGCGCGAGGCCGTCGTAGAGGAGGTAGCTCTTGCCGTTGGCGTTGATCTTCGCGGCCTTGCCGGCCACGTCGCCCTTGTCGGCGGAGAACGGCGAGATGGTCTCGGCCGCCTCGGCGTAGTCGACGACCGCGACCTGGTCCTTCTCGCCCAGGCCGTTGATGAACGCAGCGACCGACTTCTTGACCTCTTCCTGGATGCCGCCCCAAGCGCCCGAGGCCTGCACCACGATGACGATGCTGGCGCCGGTCTGCGCGGCCTCCAGCGTCTCGACCTTGATGATCTTCTGCGACTCGGTCGAGCCGTTCTCGTAGACCTTGAACATCTCGTGCGTCAGGCCCTGGATGGGCGAGCCCGAGCTGCCGATGACGTTCAGGTAGGCCCGCGCCTGCATGCTGTCGTTGACCAGGCCGACGTGCTTCTTGATCTCGACCTGCTGCACGGCGAGCTGCGCGCCGGCCGCCAGCGCGGCGACCGGTGCGACGAGAGCGAGCGCGAGTGCGCCAAAAGCGAAACGTCCTGAAGAGTGCGTCGTCACTGTGTTGTTTTCCTTGGCGTTCCGCTGCTATTCGCGCTGCGCCCGCATCGCGCGGCACTTGAACTCGAACTCGATGTCGCCGAGCTTGATGATGTCGTTGTCGATGAGGTCGTGCTTCTGGACCTTCTCGTCGTTGACGTGCGTGCCGTTCGACGAGTCGAGGTCGGCGATCTGGAACTCGCCGCCTTCGTAGCGGATGGTGGCGTGCTTGCGCGAGAGCTTCTTGTCGGAGAGCACGATGTCGCAGTCCGCGGCCGTGCCGATGACGTTCTTGCCGACGCGCAGGCGGAAGTCCTCGCCCTTGTGCTGACCGTTGAGGGCCACGAGCCAGCCGCAGACCTCACGCGACTTGTCGGTCGAGCCGCGGCCTGACTCACCGCCACCGCCGCCGCCGCCACCACCGCCGAGCGAGCCGACGTTGACCATGACCGTGCCCGCGCCGCCCGGCATCGGAGGTGCGCCGCCGCCCCCGCCGCCCATGGGCATACCGCCGCCACCGCCACCGCCTCCGCCGCGCATCATGGCTTCCTGCATCTGCTGGCAGTACGGGCAGATGTCCCAGGACGCCTGCATCACGTGGCCGTTGGGGCACACCTTGCTCTTGGGCGCCCCGCCGCTGCCCTTGAAGAGGCCGATCACTTCGCGAAAGATCTGGAGAAACACGTCCGCTCCTTGGGTTTACGAATGTCCCTTACGCCGGCTGGTAGAACCAGAGCTGGAACATGTTGATGTCGCGCTCGGCGCTGGCGGCCTTGGACACCATCTCGACGGTGTCCGCGGTCACGAACGTGCCCGGCACGAGGAAGTAGTGGTTGCGCCAGCGGTGCTTGCGGTCCGCCTCGGTGACCTTCCACTGGCCGACCTTCTTGCCGTCCACTGAGATGTCGCAGATCTGCTCGCCGAGGATGGCGTCGAAGCGCTTGATGACGATGAGGTCCTTGCCGGCCTTGAGGTTGTGGACCTGCCACTTGGCCTCGCCGCCGATGTGGGCGATGCCGGAGTCGGACACGCTCTCCTTGTCGGGATACGTGAACGTCTGGCGGCTCTTCCACATGTCCTTCTGGCCCTCGATGCGGAACTTGTGGGCCTTCTCGGACTCCTCGTTGACGAGCTGGAGGTGGTCGACGCGCGCGAAGTTCGAGCCGTCGATGTTGAGCTCCTCCGGGAAGTCCTTGGAGCGGGACACGATGTCCTTCCAGGTGACCTGCTCGCCCTTGATGTTCTTCTTCGGGCCGGTGTCGAGCTTCTCCTTCACGACCGGCGTGAGCGCCTGGTTCGACGCGTTCAGGAAGCGGGCGATGCCCATGCAGCCATCGGCGTCGCGCGGGCGGTCGCGCACGACCTTGGTGAGCGCCTCGAGCGCCTTCTTGTAGTCGGCGAAGCCCTTGCGCGCGGCCACCTGCGGGAAGTCCTTCTCGATGGCCTCGATCATCTCGCGCTCGAGCTCGACGATGCCGAGCAGGCAGTCCGCGAGGTTGTAGGGCCCGATGCCGTTCGAGCTGTTCAGGAGCTCGGCGGCGAGGACGGCTTGGCGCACGTAGTTGGCCGGGATGACGCCCATCTTCGCGAGCAGCGCCGAGAGCACGGCCTTCTCGGACAGGCCGTTGGCGATCTCCACGCGGAGCTGCGGCGTGGCGTGCGAGCCGGCGTAGCCAGCGAGCGGCACGAAGCGCAGGTCGATCTCGCCCGGGCCGGGGACGCGCGGGTCGAGAGCGTCGCGGATCTCGCGCACGCCCTCCTCGAGGCGGATGCGGGCCAGCTCGAGCGCCTCGACGCCGTCCGGCTCACGCGCCATGACCTCGATCTTGACCTTCTCCTCGATGCGCCGGTGACCCTTGAAGCGCGGGTTCTCCTTGTACGCGATGAAGTCGGTCGGCTCCTCGAAGTACTTCATCGCGACGTAGATCGTCTGCGGAAGCTTGAGCTTGTCGACCTCGACCACCTTCACGGCCGGGTCGCGCAGCACGAGCTCGTTGCCGCGCCCGTCGATGCCGTACCCAGGCGCCACCTCGAACGAGAGGTCGCCGCGGCCGCGCGCCTGCACCTTGAGTCCGCCACCCGAGACCGGGATGACGCCCGGGGTGTGCAGCACGCGGTTGTGCAACCGGCGCTTCTCGAGGTGGTACGCCTCAGCGGCGTTCCAGTCCTCGTCGGTGGTGAAGAAGCCTTCGAAGAAGTTGATTCGCTTGAAGTTGGCCTGCTCCGCCATGTGAATCCTCCGAACCTGCGCTGCGACCGGAGACAAATGCTCATCGGCCGCGTGGTGTCAAATGGGAAAATGCTCTGGGTGCCGAACGGCTCTAGGTGCGCTTCCCCATCTTGAGCTGCTGAAGCTCCTCATCGACGACGGGCGGGATGTCCTGCTGCCCGCCGATGCGTGTATCTACGCCAACGCGCGCGGCTTTTCCGACGTGCAGGAAGGGAACGGGCTCGTAGGTCGGCTCGGTCGCTTCGAAGACGACGGCGTAGTGCGCGTGCGCAGGCTTCTCGGTCTCCACGAGCGCATGCACGGTGCGCAGGCGCTCACGGGTGACTTCGTTCTTTGAATCCGGCAGCTTGACGGTGAAGCACTGGCTGATGAACACCGGGGGCGAGAGCGTGGTGTCCTTGCCGATGGTCGCCGTCTTGCCGATGACCATGCCCGGATACGGCCAGTTTCCCTCCTGAATATCAGCCTTTACATCTGCAAAGAGGCGCAGGGCGAGCTTCATCCCGGCCGCGGTGCCGCGCAGGCGGTAGAGCTCGGGGACGCGCTGGATGATCTCGCGGCGCTTCTCCTCGCTCCAACCCTCGAGCAGCGGCATGGCGAGCCAGGACGCGAGCCACGGCAGGTACTTCTCGGGCGTGATGCGCGGGTCGAAGAACTCGTGCAGGAACTCGAGGCGCTCTTCGATGCCGGACGTCAGGTGCTGCGAGATGAGCAGGAAGCGCTGGAGGAAGTCCGCGTTCTCCTCGTCGGCGTCCTGGTAGATGCCGGGCATGTACTGGATCCACGCCCGGGTGGCGATCTCGACCTTGATGATGCGCTTGTCGTTGAGCTCGTCGCCCTCGGCTGGGATCTGGCGCACCACGTGGAGCGCCTTCTCCTCCGAGTCGACCATCTTGATCTCGAGGCGCGCGCCGGCCCGCTTCTTGGCCATGCGCCGGGCCGCGCCGATCGAGAGGCCGATGAGCGGCGGCGCGATCGCGGGGAGCGCTTCGACGGCTGGGTTGTTCTCGGCCATGGGCTACCCCCTGTCGTAGATCTCGACGCCGATGAGGTTGGGGAGCTCGTCGTCGCCCATCTTCAGCATCTCGACGCGCAGGCGCTTGCCCTCGTCGATGATGGCGAGGTCGGTGATGCGGTCGACGCCCTCGACGCCTTCGACGACCGGGTAGAGGTCGGCCTTGCCCACCGCGCGGCCGAACGGCCAGCCCTCGGCCTTCGGGCCGCCGTGGAGCGGGTTCAGGAGCTTCTTGACCTTGTCCTTCACGTCGGCCTTCACGCGGTCGGCGGTGGCACCAGGCTTGAGCGAGATCGTCAGCTCGAGCGAGACCGGGAGCTGCTTGGGCTTGCCCACGTTGACGCGCGCGGTGATGAGGCGGCGCTTGTCGAGGAAGGCGCCCACGCGGTCGATGAGGTCGCGGCTGGGGACGGCCTTGGCGTCGCCGTCCTCGCGCTCGGCCTTGGGGACGAGGAGGAGCGAGATCGAACCGTCGGACGCCTGCACGCACTTGGCGCGGGCCACGCGGCGGCTGGCGGCGAGGGCGAGCTGCTCGTAGTCCTCGGCGGTGATGGCGCGGTCGCGGTTCTTGATGGCGTACGTGCCGCGGCGCTTGGCCTCGTCGATGGTCTCGGCGTCGGCGCCGCCCGAGGCGGGGAACGGGTTCGTCACCGTCTGCACGTAGGCGACCGACTGCTTGAGCACGGTGAGCGTGTTGGCGCCCACGTTGCCGACCACGCCGCCGCCGATGCGGTACTCGATCTTCACCGAGTCGCGGCCCGTGGGCGGGACGTAGCCCTTGCGGCCGTCGCCGAAGATGACCTCGCCCTTGATGGGGTCGAGGATGTAGTGGCGCGAGTTGGGCTCGGAGTCGAAGAAGTTCTCGACCTCGTGGTAGCGCACCCAGGTGCCCAGGCCGTCGGGATCGGGCTTGATCGAGCCGACGCCCTCCTCCGCCTCGATCATCTTGCGATCGGCCGGGGTGGGCGAATCCGGCTCGAGCACGGTGACGCTGGGGTTCGCGAGGATGGGCTGGTTGGCGAGCGTGAAGCTCTGATCCTGCGCGCCATCAGAGGAGCCCAGGATCTCCTGGATGGTGATGCCGTTGATGGCGTCGACGGCGTTCACGCAGACCGCGCGCAGCTTGGGCGGCAGGTCGTACGCGCCGGTCTCGAGGCGGGCGCGGAGCCAGAAGGCCTCGGTGTCGAACACGCTGCGCGTCTGCATGTCGCGCGGGCCGTCGAAGTCGAGGTAGCCCGAGCGCGTGAAGCCGAAGGTGTGGTCTTCCGGCAGGAGGTCCGCCCAGCGGTTGCCGTCCCAGAACTCCCAGACGACGCGCGGGCCCTTCTTGACGGTGTCGTCCTCGGCAGCGCCCGGAGGCGGCCCGCCGAGCTGCGCGGAGGCCTGCACTTCGCTGTCATCGAGCTCGAAGTACAGGTGGATCGTGCGCTGCGGGAACTTGCGATCGAACCCGAGGTAGAAGGCCGGGTTCTCGTCCTGCTCGGGCAGGAAGGGCTGGAAGTACACGTACGGCGTCACCGAGTCTTCGGAGTGATCGCGGTACTGGAAGTCGTTGTAGCTCATCACGTGCGAGAGCGGCTTGGGCTCGCGCACGTACTTGAAGACCATGTTCTTCATGCACGGCGGGCGGAGCGGGCGGTCTTCCTTGAACACCCAGTTCGAGCCGACCATCTCGTACGAGCCCGGCGCGCCGTAGTTGCCGCTGTTGATGCGCGCGCGGACCCAGAGGTTCTTGACGCCGCCGACCTCGATCTCGAAGAGGTCCGTGGGGCGATCGAAGGTGACCGCGCCGTTGCGCGTGAAGGCGCCGGTGGAGTCGAGGAAGTTGTACTGGCCCTGGTTGCCGGAGACGCCCATGGGGCCGGTGCGGCCGAGTTCGGCCCACTTGCGGCCGTTCCAGTACTCCCAGAACACCATGAGGTCCGGGCTGCCCTCGGGCGACTGCACCACCGAGGGCTCGACCAGCGTCATCTCGATGCGGATGCGCGCCTCGGGGGCCGCGAAGAGCTCCTTGTGGCCGACGTAGAGCGCGCAGTCGAACTTCGGCTCCTCGCCGAACGGGTGGAAGCTCTTGCCCTGGTCGACCGGCAGGAAGATGAAGTTGCCGATGTTGACGAAGGCGTTCTCGGGCGCCATGCCCTCGCCGAGGATCTCGATGCGCAGCGCGATGGTGTCGAGCTGCACCGAGGCGGGATCCTTGAGCGGCTCGGCCAGCTTGCCGCGGATCCAGAACGTCTCCTTGCCGTTGACGATCTGCTTCTCGATGCCCGGGTGGCGATTGAAGGCGATGCGGCGCGCGTCGGACTCGGCGCGGTTCATGGCCATCTCGCGCCAGCGCTTGCCGTCGAAGTACTGCCACTCGGTGATCGACGGGATCGACGGGCCGGACGAGCCGGGCATCATCTCGAAGAGGATGTCGACGGCGGCCTCTTCGTTGAGCGCGTTCAGGCGATCGTCGCCGACGTAGAGGAAGCGCTCGACCTCCTGCACGCCCGCGAACAAGGCCTCCTTGGCCTCGCCCGAGGTGAGCGCGACGGTGTGATCGGCCACGGTGGTGCGGTGGCTCGACACGGCGCGCGTGATCTTCACCGGCAAGAGCGTGATGTCGCGCAGCGTCTCGAAGGTGACCGGATCGCCGCCCGCGGCCTGCAGCGTTGCGACCTGCGTGCCCTTCTTGACGAAGAGCTCACCGGCGGCGCCATCCGACGGCGTGAACTCGAGCACCGCCTTGGCCGGCTCGGGCGGCTGCAGACGCACGCCGATGAGGTCCAGGAAAGTGAGGAAGTTCTTCTCCGGCACCTTGTTGAGCCGGTAGATGACCATCTCCGTCATCCACGCGTAGAGCTCGAGCAGCGTGATGCCGGGGTCAGAGGCGTTGTGGTTGGTCCACTCCGGGCAATAGCGGGGAATGAGGCGCACGGCCTCGTCCACGATCTGCTTCCAGGAGCGGTCGTCGAGATTCGGTACCGGAAGAGCCATCTGCTACCTCGGATGCGTTGCGGGCCGCGTGGAACTCGATGTCTGTGCGGCC
>JAFEBC010000489.1 GCA_018266095.1 Deltaproteobacteria bacterium | reverse complement strand
GGGGTTCCCGCTGCTGTCCGTCGCGTAGTACCCGCCGCCCAGGCAGTAGGTGTTCGCGGGCGTGCAGCCGGGCGCGGTGAAGGGATCTTCGCGCACCGCCGGGAACACGCCGTGGAACGTGCACTGCCAGCGCGCCGGCACGATCGGGGTCTGCCCGCGATCCTGCGCCGACCAGGTGCAGTCCGGCGTCCAGGCGTCGCCGTTCACGTCGAGCGGCAGCGGGTAGCCCGAGTCCGGGTACGGCGCGCCGGTGAGGTCCACCTCGAGCGGCAGCGTCTGCGCGAACGTGAGATCGGTGAGGTCACTGGTGAAGCCGACCTGCGTGAACGGCACCTCGACCTGCTCGTAGCCCGTCGAGCCGATGGGCCCCGGGAAGTTCATGAAGAACCGGTCGTCGATGCCCGCGCGCGAGGTGTTCCACACCGTCATGTTGTCGGACACTTCCTTCACGTTCGGATCGCCCGCCCACGGCCCGCCGACTTCGCTGCGATCGTCGTTGGCGACGCCGTTCGAGTTGTCCATGCGGTAGTACGCGGTGGCGTGCAGGAACATGTACCGCTCGGGCGCGGCCTCGAGGTACGTCCGCGTCGCGTCGTCGAGCCGGCCCAGCACGCGCACGTCGATGCCGTTCTGGAAGAGGCCGGGCACGCTCACGAGCAAGCAGCGCGCCGTCCCGAGCGAGGTCGCGTCGTTGGCGGCGACCGTCGTCCAGGCCGTGGTGGTGGGCCCGCAGCCCGCGTCGGTCGACATCTGCACCGTGTAGTTGGCGATGTCGCTGTCGCTCGACTCGTCGCGCACCTTGGAGATGCTGGTGGCCACGAACTGCGGCGGCAGCACCAGCGTCGTGCTCGGGTTCACCAGGAGCGCGCCGGTGAGATCCATGTAGTAGCCCAGCAGCCCGCGCGGCACGCGATAGACGTCCAGGTTGTCCGCGTAGCCGGGCAGGTGCGCCGTGCGCGTGCTCCAGTTGGCGCCGATGTCGTGCCACTGCGCGTCCTGGCCCGAGAGGTGCCGCAGGTCGCCGTCGATCGAGCCGTCGCCGAGCGCGATCGACGTGCTGTGCTGCGAGGTGTCGCCGGTGGAGAAGCTGGCGCTGATGGTGGACTGGGCCTGCAGCGAGCTTGCGCGCGGATACCACACGGCGAGGTCGCACGAGTCCATGGTGGCCTCGAAGCTCAGGATGTTGTCGAGCGAGAACGCGTAGCCGGTCGCGTGGCCCGCGCCGTCGGTCTGCGCCGTGCACGAGAGGTTCTGGTAGAGGGTCGCGTAGAAGGCCGGATACGCGGGGCCCATGTCGGGGAAGAGCGCCGGGTTGTTCGGATACGTGGTGATCGACGCGATCTGCGCGCCGGAGTCGAGCGTGCCCGTGAGCTCACCGTGCGGCACCGGGCCCGCGCCGGGGAAGTAGAACTGCTGCGTCAGGCCCACCCGGTAGGTGACGATGTAGCCCGGGATGGTGCCGGTGGCCGGATCGGTGCCGGTCGCGACGCTCAGGATCTGGATGTACGACTCGGGCTGGAGCTGCAAGCGGTCGATCGCCGTCGCGGTCGCCGTCGCGATCACCGTCTGCGCGGGCCCGTCTGACACGAGGCGGATGGGGATGGTCAGCGTCGCGCCGTCGGGCGTGATGTCCTCGGCGAAGCGGAAGGTCTGCGTGACCACGCCGATCACGGCCTGGGTCGAGCCCGCCGAGCCCGCGATGTGGTCGAAGAGGATGCGCATGCCCTGGTTCCCGGTGCCGGTGACGCAGGCCGGGCGGTGGTCGTAGTCAAGGCGCACTGACGAGCCGTAGCCGGGGCCGCCGTCCGAGGGCGCGCAGAGATCGTACTCAAGGTGGGCGCCGTCGGCGTCGAGGTCGGTGATCTGGTAGCCGATGGTGAGCTTGGCGTCCTCGCGCGTGATGATGGGCGAGGCCGGCGTGACCGGCGAGTCGTCGAGGTGCGTCACGGACACGGTCAACTGCGCCTGCACCGCGGCGGCGGGGCGTGCAGACAGGGCGACGAAGACGAGCGCGAGCGGAGCCACGTAGGCACTGCGAATCGGCGACAGCAAGGCGACCTCCCCAGCGGTGTTGCCGAGGGGAGAGCAAGAACGTGGCCAGGACACCTACATACGCTGCCGTCGGGGAACAGGCGATTTTTCGGAGCTGTCCGGCACGGCGCCCACGCGCTGTCGCAAAATGACGGAGCGCTGTCTCAGGCTGAGTGCAGGGATTGCCCTCCGCAATGTCTGCAAGAGGGCCGCGCATCGCGCTCCCAGCCGCGCACGGCGGAGCTACTCCTTGCGCCGCCGGAACTCCCCGCGCACGTACTCGATGAGCTTGTCCAGATAGCTCTCGATGTGCGGACAATTGAGCCCCGTGCCGTCGAGCAGCTCCAGCGTGTTGCGGCTCGAGTAGAAGCTCAGGTGGTTCACGTACGCGATGGCCATGCGCTGATCGCGCGTCAGGCGCTCGAGGCCCGGCAGCTTGAGCAGCGTGTCGGTCAGCTTGTACCCGAGCGACATGCGCGGCAGCTTGCGCCCCGTGCGGTGCGCCACGAGCTCCCACACGCGCCGCGAGCTGGGCGGATTGGGATCGACGAGGTGGAACGTCCGGCCCACCGCGCGCGCGTCGAAGTGCAGCTTCTCCGCGACCTGCACGACCCAATCGATGGGCACCACATTGAGCGGCGCGACGCCATCGCCCGGCAGCGGCACGGGCACCGACACGGGGCTCGTCACCAGCACGATGGCGATGGCGTACGGGCCCTCGAACTTGTCGATCTCGCCGCTCTTGGAGTCGCCCACCACGATCGACGGCCGCAGCACCGTGCAGGGCAATTCGCCCATCGCGCGGCGCACGAGCAGCTCGGCCTCGAAGCGCGTCTCCTCGTAGAGATTGCGGAAGCTCTGGCCCGACGCGAGCTCGTCCTCGGCGATGACGCCCACGCGATCGCCGGCCACGAACACCGTCGACATGTGCGTGAAGCGCCGCAGGTTCCGGCAATCACCCGCCAGCTCCAGCGCGCCGCGCGTGCCCTCGACGTTCACGCGCACCATCAGCGGACGATCGGCCGACAGCTCGCTCCACTCGGCCGCGTGCACGACATCCGTCACCGACGCTGCCAGCTCGCGGTACTCGGGCGTCGAGAGGCCGAGGTGCAGGTTGGCCACGTCGCCGACCAGGACCTTCACGCGCGCCGACTCCGAGGGCAAGAGCGACGTCAAGAAGCCCTGCGCCTGCTCCACGTGCTTCTCGCGCACGAGCAGCGTCGCGCGCGCGTCGGGCGAGCGGGCCAAGAACGACTTCACCACGCGCCGGGGAAGGAGCCGCGGGAAGCCGGTGACGAACGTGTGCGCGGCCTCAGCCATGGTTCCTCGTGTACCCCGCGCGCAGCTTGACCAACAGCTCCGCCACCTGCCTGGCGAGCGCGTTCAAGTCGCCGTCGTTGTGGATGACGAAGTCCGCCACCTTCGCCTTCACCTCTTGCGGGAGCTGCGCCGAGATGCGCGCCATCGCCGACTTCTCGTCGAGCCCGTCGCGGGCCCGCACGCGCGCCAGCATGCGATCGAGCGGCGCCGTGACCACGATGAGCCCGTCCTGCGCCTGGTGCAGCTTGTTCTCCACGAGCAGCGTGGCCTCGTAGACGGCGAACTCCTTGCCCTCCTCGCCCAGCTTGCCGAAGCGGCGCATCGTCTCCTGCCCGATGAGCGGGTGCAGGATGCC
>JAFEBC010000488.1 GCA_018266095.1 Deltaproteobacteria bacterium | reverse complement strand
GGAGCCCTCCGCTGCGACGCACTCGAGTATGAACGGCTCCCGTCCCGAGTTGGGAGAATCGACGCTTGCTTCCTCCAGCCGACCGTGTCGAATGGATGCTGAATACAGTGGGCCATTGAGAGAAGACGCACTGAGCTCGATGGTCCCTGATGGATCCTGTCTATGAAAAAGCGGAAGCCAAGCCGACCGGAAGTCCGCTCGATCGAGGTTCGGATCGCGAAGATTCTGGAGCCGCAGGGCACGGGACAATGCCCTGGTTGGTCGCGAGGCGAGAGCCACCGCCTCGAGGAATGCCGTCTTTCCAGCGTCGTTGCGCCCAACGATCAAGTTGAATCGGCCAAGGCCGACGACGTCAAGTTGGTCGAAGGCGCGAAAGCGCGCGATGTGAATTCCCTCGAACATGCATCATGAATAGCAGAGGGCCTTGATGAACGCAGGTTTCCATCACGCGTTGACACCACCCGCGCGCGCCCATACATACCCGGCCCTCGAATGGGCCTCCTCGACCGCCGCCTGCTCGTGCTCACGGGCAAGGGCGGCACCGGCAAGAGCACGATGACGGCAGCGCTGGCGCTCGCGGCTTCGCGGCGTGGCAAGCGCGTGCTGGTGTGCGAGGTCACGGCCAAGGAGCGCGTGGCGGATCTGCTGGGGCGTCCGCAGAGCGGGCCGCAGATCAGGGAATTGCTGCCGCGCCTGTCCAGCGTGCACGTGCGCCCGCAGACGGCGATGCGCGAGTACGGGATCATGATCCTGCGCTCGGAGATGCTCTACGACCTCGTGTTCGGCCGGAAGATCGTGAAGTACTTCCTGGAGGCCGCGCCGTCGCTCGCGGAGATCGTGCAGCTCGGCAAGGTCACCTGGCACGCCGAGAAGGATTTTGAGGGCTCGCGGCGGCGCTTCGACCTCGTCATCCTGGACGCGCCCGCGACCGGCCATGGGCTCACGCTGCTGACGGTGCCCGAGGTGTTCCTGGACTTGGTGCACGAGGGCCCGCTGGCCGCGGACATGAAGTGGATGCAGGCGCTCCTGCAGGACGAGCAGCGCACGCAGACCTGCGTGGTGACGATGCCGGAGGAGATGCCGGTCAACGAGGCGATCGAGCTCTACGACGCGCTCGGCAAGCACTCGCTGCCGCGCGGGCCGGTGATCCTGAACTCGGTCTTCGCGCCGCGCATCTCGGAGCAGGAGCGGGTCGCGGTCGCGCGAGGCGGGCCGCTGCTCTCGGCGGTGGCGGACGCCGCGGATGCGCACGAGGCGCGCGCGGAGCTGTCGGTGCGCTACGAGAAGGTCCTGCGCGAGAAGGTGCAGCAGATCCTGCCGGTGCCGCACGTGTTCGATCGGCAGTTCGGCATCGCCGCGCTGGAGCGCATCGGCAAGGCGCTGGAGCCGATCCTGTGACGGCGCTCTCGGAGATCCTGAGCGGGCGGAAGGTGATCGCGTGCGTCGGCTCGGGCGGCGTGGGCAAGACGACCACTGCAGCGACCTTGGCGCTGCGTGCGGCCGTCGAGGGCAAGCGCGCGCTCGTGCTCACCATCGATCCCGCGCGTCGGCTCGCGAACAGCTTGGGCCTCGAGAAGCTGGGCAACCGCGAGACGCAGATCGACCTCTCGCCCCTGCGCGCGATCGGCGTTGCCCCCAAGGGCGCGCTCTGGGCCATGATGCTGGACCAGAAGCTCGCCTGGGACGACCTCGTGCAGCGCGACGCGCGCAGCGAATCGCAGGCCAAGACCATCCTCGAGAACCGGCTCTACAAGACGCTCTCCACCGTGCTCGCG
This sequence comes from Deltaproteobacteria bacterium, assembly GCA_018266095.1. Lineage (GTDB taxonomy): Bacteria > Myxococcota > Myxococcia > Myxococcales > 40CM-4-68-19 > CAIWCD01. Next base: position 10,522 of record JAFEBC010000488.1, on the reverse strand, counting down.
GGCAGCCTCGAGTACATGGCGATGGAGCGCGTGTACGAGTTCTGGAAGAGCCAGAAGTACGACGTGGTGGTGCTGGACACGCCGCCCACCTCGAACGCGCTCGACTTCCTCTCCGCGCCCGATCGCCTCATGGACTTCCTCGACAACGACGCCATGCGGCTCGTGCTCGGGCCGATGCTCAAGGCGGGCAAGGTGGGCCTCAAGCTCTTCGCGCTGCCGAGCTCGATCGTGCTCAAGACGCTGGCGCGCTTCACCGGCGCGGACTTCCTGCGCGACGTGGCCGACTTCCTCATCGCCTTCGAGGGCATGTACGACGCGTTCAAGGCGCGCGCGGCGGCGGTGAAGGCGATGCTGGCCTCCAAGGACGCGGGCTTCGTGCTGGTCACGAGCCCCAACGCGCTCACCATCGACGAGGCCGTGTTCTTCCACGAGACGCTCAAGTCCGAGCGCATCGCCACGCAGGCCGTGGTGGTCAATCGCGTGCAGCGCGACCCGCATCGCTTCGGCGGCGCGAGCGAGCAGGCACCCATCGCGGAGGCGCTCCAGCAGGCGCAGATCGCGGACGCGGCGCGCGCGGTGGACGGCGTGCAGGCCGCGGCGGTGTTCGGCGAGCAAGAGGCGCAGATCGCGCGCGAGCCCTTGTCGGTGCGTCTGGCGCAGACGCTCCACGAGCAGTCCACGCTGGCGGATGTCGACAAGCGGCAGATCGAACGCCTGCGTCTGACGTTGGGTCAGGTGCCGCTGTTCGCGGTGCCGCGCCTGCGCAAGGATGTGCACGACTTGAGCGGACTGTGGCAGATCGACGAGCATCTGCGCGGTTGAACGCAGCGATTGGTCACGACGCACTCTGGAGACTTCGACATGGCCTTCCATTCCAGCACCTTCGAGCTCCCGACCACCGCGAAGGCCGAGATGATCGACGTCACCAAGCGCGTGCGCGCCGAGGTGAAGAACAGCGGCGTCGAGAACGGCATCTGCACCGTGTTCTGCGGGCACACCACGGGCGGCGTGACCATCAACGAGAACACCGATCCGGACGTGCGCACGGACATCCTGAACGCGCTCGAGCGCGCGGTGCCTGCGGGTGCGAAGTACTACAAGCACGAGGAGGGCAACGCGCACGCGCACGCGAAGGCGGTCCTCGTGGGCTTCACCGTGTCGGTGCCGGTGCAGCAGGGGAAGCTCATGCTGGGGACCTGGCAGGCCATCTATTTCTGCGAGTTCGACGGGCCGCGCAGCCGCAAGCTGTCGGTCACGGTGGTGGGCTAGGTCATGCAGGTCCGGCGCGGCAGCCTCTGCGTGCGCGCGGTGCGCCTGGATGCGCGGGCGATGCGCCTCGATGCCCGCGCGAGACACCTCGTGCTGGGCGCGCTGTGCGCTGTGTGTGCGGCGTGCGCGGGCGCGAACTCCTCGGTGAAGCCGGCCACGCATCCGGGCGACGCAGGGCAGGGCAGCGCCAGGAAGGTCGAGCGCATCGAGCTCCCCGAGGCCGTGATCACCGCAGGCCCCAAGGCCGAGCTCGCGCTCGCGGACCTGACGCAGGACCAGTTGTTCGACGGCGGCACCAAGGCCTTCCAGGCGGGCGACTGGACGAAGGCCACGCTGCACTTCGACCGCTTCCTGGCGCTGTATCCGGACTCGAACGACTGGGCGAGCGCGGTGTGGAACTCGGGCCTCGCGCACGAGCGGCTCAATGAATGGCGCCTCGCGCTGGAGCGCTGGGAGACCTTGCTCTCGCGCGCGTCGCGGATCCCGGCGGACGTGAAGCACGCGAGCGACCTCGGCACCGAGGTGGACATCGGCTTCCACGCGGCGCTCGACGAGCACGAATTGGGCAAGCTCGACGACGCCATCGAGCGGCTGCACGCGCTGTCGGAGCGGCCCGGCGTTCAGCTCGCGCGGCAGGCCGAGGCGATGGTGCAGGAGGCCGTGTGCCGCATCGAGCGGGCGAAGATCGCGCGCGCGGCGGCTGCAGATGGGACGATCACGGAAGCGCAGAAGGTGGGCTTGAATGGCCGCGCCGAAGGCGAGCGCCTCTTGCGCCGCGCGCTCGAGGTCTACGAGAAGGCCGCAGCGGACGGCTCGGCGGATTCGGGGCTCCTGGCGCAGGCCGAGTTCTGGATCGGCGAGATCTACCGCTCGTACTTCGACGAGACCGCGCTCGATCCGAAGGCCATGCAGGAGAAGGCGCTGATGGACGCGCTGGAGACCAAGGCGCAGTTCCTGCTCTCGGCGCAAGGCCACTTCCTGCGCGCGATCCGCAAGGGCGACGGCGAGTGGGCGACGGCGAGCGGCTTCAAGATCGGCGAGCTGTACGAGAGCTTCCACGAGCAGATCCTGAACGCGCCGCTGCCGCAGGGCCTGGATGCGGAGCAGCAGGCTGTGTACCGCGAGGAGCTCAAGAAGAAGGTGCGCGTGCTGCTCGACAAGGCGATGAAGGTCTATGAGCAGACGCTGGCCACGGCGCAGCGGGTGAACGCGCAGAGCCCGTACGTGGCCAAGACGAGCGAGGCGCTGACGCGGATGCGCGCGCTCTTGCTCGAGGGCCCGCCGCGGACGAACTAGGTCGGCGAACCGCCGCGCTCTACTTTCCCGACGCGCCCGACGCGCCCGCGGGAGGAGGCGTGGTGGCCTTGTCGCCATCCATGGCCTTGTCCATCGCTTCTTTGCGATCCGGGCTCACGGGCACTCCGCCGTAGCTGCAATTCGCGCCGTTCTTGGTGTCGCACCCGATCTGCGTGATGCCGCTCTTCGGTGCGGCCGGCGCCGCGGTCGATCCTGCGCCGCTCGCGCCCGACCCCGTCGCGCCACTGCCGGTCACCGCGCCGCCCGCAGACCCCTTCGCCGCCGCGATCGCGCGCTCCTTGTGCGCGTCGCCCTCCGCCTCATCGAGGCCCGCGTGCTTGAAGCAGTCCACTGCCTCGCGATCGCGCCCCTCGCGGCGGTACATCTTGCAGCCCCAGTAAGTCGCGGGCTCACGCAGCGAGGCCGTGAGCGCGGCCTTGTTGAACGAGTTGCGCGCCACGCCCGGCTTGTCCATCAGGAGTGAGGCCTCGGCCAGGTGCTTGAACGCGCGCTTGGTGGCGTCGTCGCTGGCGGCGGGCAGGAGCTTGCCGGCCTCGACGAACGCGCCTGCCCAGGCGGCCTCTTGGGGCGAAGGGAACGACTGCGCAGATGCGGCGAGCGGCGCGAGCACGACGGCGAGGATCGACACGTGGCGGATGCGCATGTGAGGCCTCCTGCGCCAGAGGCTCGCAGACGTCCGTTGCAGGCGCAAGGGACACGCAGGGCCCGCTGTGCGCGCGCTCACGATGGTCACAAGACACACCCGCACGCACCCCTCGCGCGCTGCTACACTGCGCGCCCCATGTCGTTGGTCCACGCACGCGATCTCAGCATCCGCTTCGGCCCCAAGATCATCCTCGAGGGCGCCTCGTTCACCATCGGCACGCACGACCGCATCGGGCTCATCGGGCCGAACGGCAGCGGCAAGTCCACGCTGATGAAGATCCTCGCGGGCGCGCAGGAGCCCGACGGCGGCGACGTGCAGCGCGTGCGGCGTGCGCGCGCGGGCTATCTGGCGCAGGAGATCGGGCAGCTCCCTGAGGGCTCGCTCATCGAGGGCGTGCTGGCGTCGGTGCCGGGCCGCACCGAATTGGAGAAGCGCCTCGCCGAGGCCGAAGCCGCGATGTCGAAGGCGGCGCAGAAGAGCGAGGAGGAGCAGCTCGAATTGGCCGAGGAGTTGGCCGAGCTGCACGAGGAGCTCGCGCACCACGAGGAGCGCTTCGGGCGCCACCGCGCCGAGGAGATTCTGCAAGGCCTCGGCTTCCGCACCGAGCAGTTCGCGCAACCCGCGCGTTCGCTCTCGGGCGGCTGGCGCATGCGCGCCGCGCTCGGCTCGCTGCTCTTGCAAGACCCGGATCTGCTGCTCCTCGACGAGCCCACGAACCACCTGGACGTGCCCACGCTGGAGTGGTTCGACGGCTTCATGAAGCGCCAGGCCAAGGCGCTCGTGCTCGTGTCGCACGACCGCGAGTTCCTGGACCGCCAGATCGATCGCGTGGTCTCGCTCGAGCCCGAGGGGCTGCGCACGTACAAGGGCAACTACGAGGCCTACCTCGTGCAGCGCGCCGACGAGCTCGAGGTGCTGCGCAACCGCGTGGAGAAGCAGGAGGCCAAGCGCGAGCAGCTGCAGCAGTTCATCACGCGCTTCAAGGCCAAGGCGTCGAAGGCGCGGCAGGCGCAGAGCAAGCAGAAGCTGCTCGACAAGATGGAGCGCATCGAGCTGCCCGAGGAGCGCAGCACGGTGAGCTTCCGCTTCCCGCCCGCGTCGCGCTCGGGGCGCGAGGTGTTAACGCTCAAGCACGTGAGCAAGAGCTACGGGTCGAACAGCGTGTATCGCAACCTCGATGCGCAGCTCTTGCGCGGCGAGCGCATCGCGGTCATCGGCCTGAACGGCGCGGGCAAGACCACGCTGCTCAAGCTGGTCGCGGGCGAGGCCGAGGCAGACGCGGGCGAGGTGACGCTCGGGCACAACGTGGAGCTCGGCTACTACGCGCAGCACCACACGGAGAAATTGGTCACATCGCGCACGATCCTGGAGGAGGTGCACGAGCTCGTGCCCACTGAACCGCAGAGCTGGGTGCGCTCGATCCTGGGCTCGTTCCTCTTCTCCGGCGACGACGTGGACAAGAAGATCGGCGTGCTCTCCGGCGGCGAGAAGGCGCGCGTGGCGCTGGCGAAATTGCTCGTCGTGCCGAGCAACTTCCTGCTCATGGACGAGCCCACGAACCACCTCGATCTCGATTCGTCCGAGGCGCTCATCGACGCACTGCGCGACTACGACGGCACGCTCCTGTTCGTCTCGCACAACCGCTCGTTCGTGAACGGCCTCGCCACGCAGGTGTGGGAGGTGAAGGACGGCCGCATCGACGCGCAGCCCGGGAATCTCGACGACTGGCACGAGCGCCAGGCCGTCGAACGCGAGCGCGAGAAGGCTCAAGCGCAGGCCCAGCAAGGCCTGGGCAAGGACGAGGCGGCCGCAGGCGGGCAGGGCAAGGAAGCGCGCCGCGAGCGCGCTGCCGAGCGCGAGAAGCGCAACAAGGCGCTGGGCCCGCTGAAGAAAGAGATCGCGGCCATCGAGGCCAAGATCGCCGAGACGGAGAAGGCCAAGAAGTCCGCCGAGGAGCAGCTCGCGGACCCGGCGCTGTTCGCGGACTCGGCGAAGTCGACGCCCATCGTGAACGCGTTCCGCGCGGCCACGCACACGCTCGAGGATCTGTACGCCGAGTGGGAGGCCAAGTCGGAGAAGCTGGCCGCTGCAGAAGCGTCGCTCGACCTGGCGTAGCGGCGACCGCCCCGAGCGCGCCTGTTGTCGCTTCCTGCGTCCGCGAGTTGCGCTAACCTTCGCAGCAGCAGCTTCGCGAAAGGTGCGTGTGCATGAAGAAGGTCGCTCTCGCGCTGTTGGTCCTCCTTGCGCTCGCAGGAGGCGCCGCGGCGGTCGTCTATCTGCGCGCGAAGCAGTTCGCCGACGCGCCCTTCGGCCAGAAGCCCGTCGTGGTCGAGATCGGCAAGAGCTCGGGCCCGCAGCACATCGCGAAGCTGCTCTCGGGCGCGGGTGCGGTCGCGGACGCCGACGGCTTCGTGCGCACGCTGCGCTGGTTCCACCGCGGCGCGGTCTTGAAGGCCGGCGAGTACGAGCTCGCGCTGCCCATGTCGCCGACGCAGATCATCGATCAGCTCGTGCGCGGCGAGATCCTCTTGCACCGCTTCACCGTGCCCGAGGGACTGCGCGTCGACGAGATCGCGCCCATCATCGGCGCCAGCGGCCTGTGCGCAGAAGCCGATTTCTTGAAGCTCGCGCGCTCCGGTGAAGAGGCCAAGAAGCTCGGCGTGACCGCGACCTCGCTCGAGGGCTACCTCTTCCCCGACACGTACTCGATGCCCAAGGGCATCGGCTGCCAGGGCATCCTCACCAAGATGGTCTCCAACGCGCGCGCGGCGCTCACGCAGGCGCGCGGCACGGGCCTCGACAAGAAGCTCACCGACGCCGAGGTGATGACGCTCGCCTCCATCATCGAGAAGGAGACAGGCCAGGCCGAGGAGCGCCCGCGCATCTCCTGCGTGTTCCACAACCGCATGCGCATCGGGATGCCGCTGCAGACGGACCCGACGGTGATCTACGCGCACCTGCTCACGTTCGACTTCCAGTGGGACGGGAAGATCCACCGCAGCGACCTGGATCGCGAGCACCCGTACAACACGTACAAGGTGCGCGGATTGCCTCCGGGGCCGATCGCGAGTCCGGGGCTGGCGGCGATGTCGGCGGCGGTGTCGCCGCTCACGTGCAAGGACTTGTACTTCGTGAGCAAGAACGACCACACGCACGTGTTCTGCCCGGACCTGAAGTGCCACTCGGCGAATGTGGCGAAGTATCAGTTGGGGCAGAAGGGGTAGCGCTCAGTACACCGCAAAATCCACCGCCAGGTTCTCTCTCCGCGACGTCGGCGATTGGCGCCCCGCGGTGAGCTCGCGCACACGAGCCTGCACCGCCTCGCGCAGCTCCGACGCTGTCACCGTGCCGTCCTTGTTCTTGTCCGCCGACCCCGAGCGCAGCGCGTCCAAGAGCGCGAACGTGAACACGCCGTTCTTCCACTCGTCGCTCTCGAGCGCGAACTCGGCGCCGCCCGCGGACGAGATGGCCACCGCGCCCGAGCCGCGCCGCGTGTCCGCGAACAGTTCATTGAGCAGCGCCGACAGCTCATCCGTTCCCAGCGAGCTCTTGCGCTTGAGCCCGCGGTTGCCCACCGCGCGCGCCTTCACCCGTGGATCGCCCCCGGCCTGCGTCAGCGCCGCGACCTCCACGTCGCTCTTATCGAGCTCGCCCGAGTTGCACGTGTCCATGAGCAGCAGCTTGCGCCGGGCCTTCACGCCGTCGAGCAGGCCCTCGAGGTCGTCGAACGAGAGCCCGCGCGCGGCCGGGTGCTCGAAGTCGATGTCGGTGGTGGCGAAGTAGTAGTCGAGCTTCTCGTCGAGGAGGCCGTGACCGGCGAGGAAGACGATCACCTCGTCGCCGGGGCCGGCCTGCATCAGCTTTTCGCGCGCAGCCAGGATGCCCTCGCGCGTTGCTGCGTCGTCGAGCACGGGCACGATCTCGCCCGTGGCCAGATGCGGCGCGTGGGCGAAGAGCGCCGACAGATCCTGCGCGTCCTTGGCCGCGTAGTGCAGCTCGTAGGTCGGGTCCTTGTACTTGGACACGCCGGCCGCGAGCAGGAAGAGCTTGCCGGGCTTCGGGGCGCCCTCGCCGCGCACCTCGAGCGTCTCGCGCAGCGACTCGACGCCGTTCGCGTCCAGCACCGACACCTGGATGCGGTTGCGGCCCGGCAGGATCGGCACCGTCACGCGCTCGGTCGCGCTCTTCACCTTCCGCGCACGCAGATCGATCCCCGCGACCTTGCCGTCGAACGGCGTGTCGTCCACGGTCACCAGCAGGCGATCGAGTGCAGCGTCCTGGCTGCGCGCGGTGACTGCGAGGGTCACCGCATCGGCGGCGGTCGACGCCGGGAGCGCGGCGCGATCGATCGTCACCTCGGGCAACTTCGCCTGCGCCGAGAGCGACTCCTCGGTGAAGCCCGCGCGCTGCAAGCGCTTCACGCGCGCGCGCGCCACCGCGTCGATGAGCGCCGTCGCCGCCTTGCCCAGCGTCTTGAGCACCACGTCGGGCCGGTTGAACTTGAGGTCGAACTGCTCGAACGGATACGCGTGCGCGCCCGAGCGGAACGCGATCGCGCCCAGCGCGCCCTTGCTCGCCAGGTACTCGCCCGAGGTCAGCACGATCATGCCGTCGGCCTCGTTGCGCGTGAGCAGCGTCGCGATCGGCGCGCCCGTGTGGCCATCGCGCAGCACCACCGAGCCCTCCTGGCCGCCGGTCGCGATCCACTTCCCGTCGCGCGAGTACGCCAGCGCCTCCAACTCGACCGGGTGCTCCGGCTGGAAGTCGCGCACCTTCTTGAGCGTCTTCACCTCGAAGAGCCCGCCCTCGCCTGTGCCGCCCGTCGCGAACAGCGTGCCGTCGGGGCTGTACGCGCCGCACCACACGTGATGCGCCACATCGAGGAAGTGCCTGGGCGGATCCTCTTCGCGCTTCCCCTTGCGCGCGGGCTTGGCGGCGGGCGCAACCGGCGCAGCGAGCGGGCCCAGGTCGATGCCGTATCCCTGGTCTGTCCACAGCGGCGCGTTGGCGAGCTGCTGCAGATCCCGGCTCGGGAAGGCGTTCGTCCAGCGGATGGACTTGAGCTTCTTCCAGCCGCTCGTCGAGTAGAGCGTGCCCTCCGTCGAGTCGAACGGCGCGCCCGCGACCAGGTACGCGCCGTCCTCGCTCAGCGCCACCTCGCTCATCCCAGGCAGCGCGAAGAGCTCCTGTCCGGTCGAGGCGTCGAGCACTGCGCCCGTGCCCTTCGCGCTGCCCTGTCCTCCGCGCAGCCGGCCCGCGACCGCGAGCCACTGTCCACCGCGCGCGAACGAGAAGCTGCGCACGAGGCGCCCCTGCGCAAGCCGCCGCTGCTCGCCCGTCTTGACGTTGATGAGCTGCAGACCCAGCCGTGGATCGCCGTCCCAGGGGAACTCGGCCCACGCGAGCTCTTCGCCATCGGGCGTGAACGCGAGCTGCTCGAGCTGCGCGGGCGCCTCGCTCGTGAACGAGCGCACCACGCGGCCGGTCGACAGGTCCCAGATCCTGAACGCGATCTTCGCGTCGTACTTGACCGACGCCTGCGCCACGTAGCGTCCGTTGGGGCTGAACGCGAGCCCGCGCACCGTGTGCGGGTTGCCGCCCAGCTCGCGCTGCAGCGCGCCCGTCTTGCGATCGGAGAGGCTGAGCTGGTCGTCCTTCGAGATCCCCACGATGCGCTCCTCGCCGACGAGCCACGCGCCCCAGGCCTCGCGCGCGGTCACCTCGACGAACTGCTCCTCCTTGTCGGTCGAGAGATCGACCGTGGACGTCCACGCGTGCCGCCCGTCGCGCTCGGAGTTGCCAGCGAGCAAGAGCTTCCCGCCCGGCGCGAACGCGAGGTGATGCATGCGCCGCTGCACGATCACGCGCCGCTCGGCGCCGCCCTCGGGCTGGATGGTGACGCCGTTGTCCGAGGTCTTGAGCGCGACGATCTTGCCGTCGGGCGAGAGCGCAGGCGGGAATGAACAATCGACGCCCTTGAGCGGCGCATGCCCGGGCAAGGGCTGCCCCTTCTCGAGGTCGAAGAAGGAGAATTCGCGGTCCCGACAGAGGGCGAACGCGTTCGGTCCCAGGCCGTAGATGCGCGCCCGATTGTCCAGGAACTCGTCCGCTGGCAGGTCGCGCAGCTTCTTGCCCTCCGCGAGGCTCCAGACCTCGATCGCGGCCGGCTTGCCGAGCCACTTGGGACGCGGCTGGATGAGGAGCCGCCCGTCGGGTGTGTAGCCTCCGCGAAAATCCGCGTCGGCGCGCACGGCGAAGGTCAGCGGCTTGAACGTCTTCACGGCGCCGGTCTCGAGGTCGACCACGCTGTCGAACGTGTTCTCGCCGTGCTCGCAGCTCCCGCCCGCCGCGACGGCCTTGCCGCCAGGCAGGAACGCGAGCCGCGCCACGCTGCACGACTGCAGCGAGATCGTGCGCAGGAGCAGGCCCGAATCGAGGTCCCACAGCCGCAGCTCCGCGGGCGAGGTGGTGGCGAGGATCTTCCCGTTGGGCGAGAGCGCGATCTGGTCGATCGAGCCGCCGTGGCCAGACTGCACCACGAGCTGAGGTGCCGCCGATTGCAGCGCCGCGAGGACGAACAGGGAGCTGAGCATTGGCGAATGCTACACCGAGGCCCCGGTGTCGACGCAGCGAGCGCGTCAGGCCACGCGTGCGGCCGTCAGCTCTGTCACCCGCCGCTGCACCTCCGTCCGCGCCTTCGCGTACTCGTCCTGCTCGAGCGCAACGCCAGGGATGCCGAAGCGCTCCCACGCGCCAACCATCGCGCCCTCCGGCAGATTGCCCGCGTACCGCTCACCCATCCCCGCCGCCGCACCACGCAGCGCCTGCACCACCGGCGCGCCTCCCTCGGCAATGCACCAATCGATCACGTCCCACGCGCTCGCGCTGTGCCGGCCCTCATCCGCGGCGAGTTCCAGCAAGAGCGAACGAATCGCGACATCGTCCGTGCGCTTCGCCAGTCGCGCGATCACGCGCGCCGACAGGCCTTCGTAGAGCGCGCCATCGATGAGCGACTTCACCGCGAGCTGCGTCAGCGCCAGCGTCCGCGTGAGTGGCCGTGGATCCAGCTCTCGCGCCTGCGGGAACGCGCGCGGACCCTCGACCTGGCCGTCGATCGCGCGTGCCAGCGAGAAGCAGAGCTCGGCGTGCCGGATCTCGTCGCGCGCGTCGCGATTGGCCGCGTCGAGCAGCTTGGGGGGCGCGCCCAGCGCCATCAGATCGAGCGTCACCTGCGCGAAGGCCGCGACCGACGCGTGCTCGGTCTGGCCATTCCAGCGCCAGCGCGCCGCG
>JAFEBC010000487.1 GCA_018266095.1 Deltaproteobacteria bacterium | reverse complement strand
GCAGCCAGAGCGCGTTGGGCAGGTCGGCGCAGTTCACCGCCGAGGCGCTGCGCAAGGGGAGGGCGGCGAGGAGCGCGAGGCACCAGACGGGACGTCGCATGCGCTCTGATGTCGCGCACGAGCGACGTGATGTCAAGCCGGGGCGACAGATCCGCGAGCCGCATGGTCAGGCAGCGGGCACCGCCCGGCCGATGGTGGAGCGGGAGGCGGACCGGGCTCTCAGCAGCCCTCGATGGTGACCAGGACCTTCCGCGCGTGATCCCAGACGACGAAGCCGCTGCTCGCGCTCTCGCCGACCAGGAACTCCAGCACGTCGCACTTGCCGAGGCCCGCGTCCTTCAGCAGCGCGGCGTCTTCGGGCGTCTGCTTGCACACCATGGCCGCGGGCTTGCCGCTGTGGAAGAGGCCGTTGGCCGAGCGTACGAGCGGCGCAGACCTCGGGTTCGCGGTCACCACGAAGAGCTCGCTGCCACCGTCGAGGGCGATGCGACGCAGCTCCACCAGCAGCGGACCCAGCAGCGCGTCCTCGGGCGGCGCGTCGGAGGCCAGCGCGGCGCCCAGCCTGGACGCGAGCGGCAGCGTGATCAGCGCGACGTCGGCCTTGCCGTCGCAGTCGTAGTCGCCGGTCACCAGCGCGAGCGGCTGCTTGGGGAACGACGAGAGCTGCGCGATGGGCGCGCGCCGGGCCCTCTGCAGAGCCTCGACCGCGAACGCCGGGAGGAACTTCCTGAACGCCGCCTGCGCCGCGGCCACCTTGGACCACGCCGCCCGCGCGTCGGCGAGCGAGCCGAAGCCGGCCTGCTTCCAGGAGTCCGCGGCGGGCCGCTCCGCGGGCAGCACCATCTGGAACGCCGCCGAGCACGACACCGGCGCTCCCGCGGCCACGCTCTCGGCCACCAGCGTCAGCGAGTCCTGCCGCGCCGGCGCGGCGATGGAGATCCCGGCCGAAGTGAACTCCGCGACCGGACCTGCGCCGAGCAGCGTCCCCTGGCAGGTGTCGGCGTGGATGCGCACCGTCGCGCCCGCGCTGGCCGTGCCGAGGACCTTGATCTGCGCCGGCTGCCCCGGCAGCGGCGTGACCAGCGTGGCGCCTTGGATCACCGCGGCCACAGCCGTCGCCTGCGCGCCCGCGTCCGGAGGCACGCCCGGCGCGCTTTGTCCACAGGCAGACAGCGCCGCCAGCATCGCCCCCGCGAGGCCGGCCGTGCAGCGCGCCAGCGCCCGGGACCGCAGCGGCTTCACCCACCTCGAAGCTCCGTTCATGCGCCCCGCCATAGCAGACCTCGCGCCCCGCACACCAAGCCTTGTCGTCGCGCGCCGCCTCCGCTATAGACCCGGCCCCACATTTTCAACGAGGTCGTCCACTGTGACCCGCGCACTCCACCTCTCCGCCGTCACGCTCGCTCTGGCCGCGCTCGCCGCCTGCTCGAACCCGACTCCTCCGGCCGCGCCTCCCGCGCAGAAGGCCCCGCCGGCCCCTGTCGCTGCACCTCCCACCCTCAATCAGGACAACAACATGGCCTCCGCAATCCCGCAGGGCACTGGCGACCTCTACGCCATCTTCCAGACCAGCGCCGGCGACATCGTCGTCAAGCTCTTCGAGAAGGACGCTCCCAAGACTGTCGAGAACTTCGTCGCGCTGGCGACCGGCGCCAAGGAGTGGATCGATCCCCGCACCGGCCAGAAGACCAAGGCCAGGCTCTACGACGGGACGAACTTCCACCGCGTGATCCCCCAGTTCATGATCCAGGGCGGCGATCCGCTGGGCACGGGCACCGGCGGCCCCGGCTACCGCTTCGAGGACGAGTTCCAGAGCGGCAAGACCTTCAACAAGCCGGGCATCCTGGCGATGGCGAACGCGGGCCCCGGCACGAACGGCTCGCAGTTCTTCATCACCGAGGTCCCCACGCCGCACTTGAACAACCGCCACACCATCTTCGGCGAGGTCACCCGCGGCTTCGAGCTCGTGCCGCAGATCGCGCGCGCGGGCAACGCGGCCACCAAGCTGAACCACGTCGAGATCAAGCGCTCGGCGACGGCGCCTTAAGTGACAGACACCCGGCCGCCTCAGGGGAAGTTCGGACAGCCGGGCGCGCACAAGCGTGGTCGCCGCGGTCGGCGTGGCAAAGGCGCCGCGTCGCCGGGCGGCCCGCAGCAGCAACCGGGGGCGGAGGCCAAGAAGGCTCCGCGTCCGGGGCAGGGGAGCACGCAGCACAAGCCGCAGCAGGGCCGGCCGCGGCACGCGAGCCAGGACCCGCGCGCACAGACTTCGAAGCCAGCCGCGCAGCACGGGTCGCGCCCGCAGGGCCGCGGGCTCGAGCGCGGCGACCGGCGTGAGCGTCCGCGCGATGAGCACCAGCGTCCGCGCGACGAGCACCAGCGTCCGCGGCACGTGCATCCGCCCAAGCCGAGCCGGGCGCCAGAGGCCGTCCAACAAAGCACGCCTGCCGCGCAGGCCACGCCTGGCGAGCCCAAGAAGAAGCGCGCGTCGCGCCTCGTGCCGCCGTCTGCCTCGGGAGAGGTCCGTGAGTCCACCAAGGGCGAGCAGGCCCTGCGTCCGGAAGACGTGGACGCGGCCCTGGCGCTCAAGCTCGCCGCCGAGCACTTCGCCAAGGAGCTCGAGCCGGGTCACGAGGGCGCAGAAGCCACGCAACCCGAGGACGAGGGCGAGGGCCAGCCCGCCGCGGAGTCCGACGAGTACGTCCACTGGAACGACCCGCAGCCCGAGCAGCCGCCGCAGCCGCACCGCGCGGGCTTCGTGGCCATCGTCGGCCGGCCCAACGTGGGCAAGAGCACGCTGCTCAACCGCCTGCTCGGCCAGAAGCTCGCCATCACCAGCCACAAGCCGCAGACGACGCGCGGCCGCGTGCTGGGCATCCTCACGCAGAAGGACTTCCAGATCGCGCTCGTCGACACGCCCGGACTGCACGAGGCGCGCGGCGGCCTGAACGCGCGCATGGTGGAGTCCGCGCTGCAGACGCTCTCGGACGCCGACGCCGCGCTCTTCCTCATCGAGGCCGGCAGCCCCGCCATCGACGGGCCCACGCGCAAGGCGCTCGAGCTCGTGCTCAAGGCGCGCAAGCCGACCTTCCTGGTGGTGAACAAGATCGACGAGGTGCAGCGGCCGTCCTTGCTGCCGCTCATCGATCGCTGGCGCGGCGAGCACGCGTGGACCGAGGTCTACCCGCTCTCCGCGCTCAAAGGCGAGAACGTCGAACAGTTCCCGGCCGCCATCGCCAAGCACCTGCCGCTCGGACCGCCGCTCTTCCCCGAGGGCGTGTGGACGGACACGAGCGAGCGCGACCTCTGCGCCGAGCTCATCCGCGAGCAGATCCTGCGCCGCACCGAGCAGGAAGTTCCCTACTCGAGCGCGGTGCTGATCGAGGCCTTCGACGAGGCCCAGCGCGAGACCGGCACGCACGGCCTCGTGCGCATCCACGCCACCATCCTGGTCGAGCGCGACAGCCAGAAGTCGATCCTCATCGGCAAGGGCGGCTCGATGCTCAAGGACATCGGCCAGGGCGCGCGCCAGGGCATGGAGCGCCTGCTCGGCTGCAAGGTCTTCCTCGAGCTGCACGTGCGCGTGGAGCCGGGCTGGACCGAGTCGGAGCAGGGCCTCGCCAAGGCCGGGTATACGAAATCTTAGAGTCTTCTGACAACAATCCAAAGTGCAACGGACCTTGCTGCGGCAAGCGATGCGGGGTCCCATTGACCTGCACGCCCCCTCTGTGAGACACCCCCGCGCCGTTTGCGCGCCGCATCATGCGGCCAGGGAGAGCGG
>JAFEBC010000486.1 GCA_018266095.1 Deltaproteobacteria bacterium | reverse complement strand
GCCGTGGTCGTCAGGGCCGCCGTGGTCGTCGCCGCCGCCGTGGCAGTCGAACGGGCCGTGGAGCGAGCCGCAGGGGACCACGCAGACCGCGTCGCCGCCGGCCGAGGGCGTGGTGCAGGTGCCGCTCACGCTGTCGTGGTGCGAGGTGAGCGTGCAGGCCGCGCCCGCCGCGAGGCCGGTGCAGGCCGCGGTGGCGTCAGGGAGCAGATCCTGCGCGTGCGAGCAGGCGAGGGTGGACGTGCCCGAGGGGCCGTTGTTGCACACGCCCGTGTGCGTCTCGGTGCCGCCGTCAGAGTGGTGGTCGCCGTCGTCGGTCACGGTGCAGACGTCGCCCGCGGCCTTGCCGGTGCAGGCGTCGATGGCGGCCTGGGGCGGGTTGTGCACGCGGAAGCACGCGAGCGTGGTGCCGTCGTGAGCCAGCGCGCACGCGCCCGTGTCGGAGTCGCGGTCGTTGTCATTGACGGTGCAGGCGTCGCCGGCGGCCTTGCCGGTGCAGGCGTCGACCTGGGCCTGGCGCGGCGCGGGCGGCGTCGGGATGCACGCGATCGACGAGCCGTCGATGGTGGCGGTGCAGGCGCCCGCGTGCGTGTCGCCGTTGGAGTCGGTCAGGGTGCAGGCGTCGCCGGCGGCCTTGCTGGCGCAGGCGTCGATCTGGGCCTGCTGCGGCGCGCAGAGCAAGGTGGCCGCGGAGCCAGAGGTGGTGGCGACATCAGCCGCGAGCGCGCTCGTGGTCAGGCTCGACGACGTCGAGGTGCTCGCGTTGCTACACGCGAGACCGAGGCTGGCGAGGGCCGCCAGGGCCACGAACGAGAGAGTCGGATGCTGCTTCGGGTTCGACATTCGGTTCTCCTGCGGCTCGTGGCCGCTCAACGATGTCCCCACTCATGGGATGGGACGGAGGTGCGGTCCGGCGTGTTCCCAGAAAATGTTTGGAGTAGGGTTCCCCGAATGAACCGAGGGCAGGATCTCGACTCGCTGATCGCGCGCGCCCAGGGCGGCGACGTGCGCGCGTTCGAGCTCTTGCTGGCGGGACATCTGTCTCAGGTGCGCCGCTTCGCGCGCGCCTTCGCGGGCTCGGACCACGACGCGGACGATCTCGCGCAGGAGGCGCTGCTCAAGGTCTACAAGAGCATCCGCCTCTTCAAGTACCAGTCGGCGTTCTCGAGCTGGCTCTATGCAGTGGTGCGCAACGCGTTCCTGGACTTCGCCAAGAGCCGCGCGGGCAAGGAGCGCACGAAGGAAGACGCGCTCGACGATCAGCACGGCGAGAGCGCGCAGGGCGATCCCGCGGCCGACGAATTGATCCATCGAGAGCAGGAGAAGCAGCGGCTCTGGCGCGCGCTGCGCAAGGTGCCGGTCGAGTACCGCTCGGCGCTGGTGCTGTTCGATCTCGAGGGCTGCACCTATGATGAGGTGGCGGCGATCGAGAACGTCCCTGTGGGTACGGTGAAGTCGCGGCTCTCCCGAGGACGGGCGGCCCTCCGCGAAATCCTTGGGGAATCTGACGATCCGGCCGAGGGTGACGAAAATCACGCTGAGGCTGGAACACCTGGAAGCACACCGTCGTCCCACCTCCCGAGGAGAGATTCATGAGCGCACAACGCGACACCGAGAGACGCCCGCTGGGCGACCGGCTACGCGAACTGCGGACGGATCCTCCGGACGACGGGTTCTCGCTGAGCCTGCACAAGAAGCTGGCGGAGGCCGGCGAGCCCGTCGAGCCGTCGTGGTGGAAGCGCACGCTGGGGCCGATCTTCTCGCAGCCGCGCATCGCCTGGCCCGCGCTGGGGGCGGCCACGGGCCTCGCGGTGGTGGCGGTGCTCTCGTTCATGCGCGCGCCCGCGCCGCCGCCTGCGCCGATGCCGATCGCGGCGGTCGAGTTCCCGGCCACCAAGGTGGCGATGGTGCGCGTGAACCTCTCGGCGGAGGTGGCGGTGGCGAGCGCGCAGATCCGCATCTCGCTGCCGCAAGGGCTCTCGTTCTGGGCCGACGGGCAGGAGCTCGCGCAAGGGTCGTTCGAGTGGTCGCAGCCGCTCTCCGCGGGTGCGAACGAGATCCCGGTGGCGGTGCGCGGGCACAAGCCGGGCCGCTATCGCATGACGGTGAGCGCGGTGATCGACGGCAGGCCCATCGAAGAGGAAGTGCTGCTCGAGGTGGTGGACGGATGAGCGCGAACCTTCGAATCCGTGTGCTGATGCGGGTGGCCGCGCCCGCCGGCGTGATCGCCGCGTTCCTCTGTGCGTCGCCCGCGGTTGCGCAGACGGGGGCGCAGAGCGGCGCGCAGGCAGCGCCGGCACAGGCCGCGGATTCGGCGAAGGCGGCGGCCGCCGACAGCAAGCCCGAGAGCGTGTTGGGTCAGGGCGCGAGCGACAGACCCGTGCGGGTGCGCGCGTCGCACCGCGTGGACGTGGTCGCGCCGGGCGAGAAGGTGGATACCATCATCGATCGCATGCGCGCAAGCCAGGTGCGCACGGGCGGCGACGTGAAGACGATCGCGCCCACCGAGCGCCCGGCGGTGCGCCCTCCCGATCGGGGACGCGACGGAGAGCGCGGCGGCCCTCCTGAGGAGCGCGGGGGCGGCGGCAGCGGAGGCGGCGGCAGAGGCCCGAGCGGCAGCGGGGGCCCAGGCGGCAGCGGAGGTTCGGGCGGCAACGGCGGTGGTGGTCCGGGTGGAGGCAACAGCGGCGCGTCGGACCACGGTCACAAATGATCTCCGCTCTGGCGATCGTCCTCGCGACGCTCGCTACACCTGCTTCGTTGACCCAGGCGCAGCAGGCGTTCGACGAGGCCAACTATCCGCGCGCGATCGAGCTGGCGCAGGCGGCGGCGCATCCGCCCGATGAGGGCGCGGCGCTGTACCTCATCGGCCTCGCGCAGTTCCGCGCGGGCCAGGCCGAGGAGGCGCTGGCGACGCTCGATCGCGCTGGCGCGGCCGCGGACAAGCCCGACGCGCTGATGTGGCACTACAACCGCGCGGCCTGCCTGTATGAGCTCGGGCGCTTCCTCGAGGCCGAGGCCGAGTACCTCGACGTGTCGCTGCTCGACCCCTCGCTGCGCGCGGTGGCGCTGGTGAACGCGGGCTGGGCGGCGCTGGACGCCGGCTCGCCCGAGCGCGCGCGCTGGTGGGCGCGGCAGGCCAACGACGCGGCCACGGGGCACGCCAACGATCTGGTGGCGGAGCTGTTGGCGCGGCTCGACGACGGCGATGAGGCGCGGGCCACGGAGGAGTACTCCGAGGGCGTCCAGGCCTTCGACGCGGGCCGCTACGGCGAGGCGTTCGCGCGCTTCAACCGGGCGGCCTCGTTCGATCCGCGCGACGGGCGCATCCACATCATGACCGGCGCGTCGGCGCTGGAGCTGGGCCGGTCGAGCGAGGCGCAGGCGGAGCTGTTGCGCGCGCTCTCGATGCCGCTGGCGGAGCCGGACCAGCGGGCGGCGCGCGACTATCTGGAGCTCGTGCGGCGGCGCCAGGGTCCAGACCTGTTCTCGCTCTCGGTGCGAGCGGGCACGGGCTACGACAGCAACACGCTGCAGACCACCATCGGCTCTGGCACGGGCGACGATCGCGGCTCGGGCGAGGAGCGGCCCGACCTCGCCACCTCGCAGACGCCGAGCGCGACGGCCAACCTGGGCGCGACGGCGACGCTGCGTCCGCGCTGGCTCGACAATTGGTTGACCGAGGTCAACTATTCCGTCGATCAGTGGTCGTACGTGGCGCAGGCCGCGCAGGACCGCTCGCTGCAGCTCCACGAGCTCTCGCTGTCGCTGGAGAACCGGCCGTCGCCGCGCTGGCGGCTTGGCGTGAGCGGCCTGGGTCAGCTCATGTTCACCGGCCTCTCCAACTTCCGCGGCATGCAGGTCGTGGGCGGCGTGTCGGCCTGGGCGCTCGCCGACGAGACCGACTCCACCTCGCTCCGGCTCGACCTCGGCTGGCAGCACAAGCAAGCGCTCACGGCCGAGTTCGACTACCTGAGCGGCGAGCGCTTCGACCTGGGCGTCGCGCAGGAGCTGCGGCTGCCGCGGGTGACGCTCTCGGCGGGCGTGCGACTGCGCGCGGAGCTCATCGGCAGCACCACCAGCGTGATCGCGGACGTGCAGCGCCAGGGCGGCTGCGACCGCGACTGCCAGCTCCAGATCGTGACGCCCTACGACTTCCTCGCGCCCGCGGCGTGGGTGGGCGCGCGCGTGCCGTTGCCGCAGCGGTTCGTGCTCGATCTGTCGCTGGGCGGCGAGTGGCGCACCTACCTCACCGACAACCAGACCAGCGTCTACGGCGAGTCCGGCGTGCAGGGCTCGCTCGGGCAGATCACGCGCCACGACGGCCGCTACCAGGGCGGCGCCGCGCTCACCTGGAGGCCGCGCGACGCGCTCTCGGTGACGCTCGGCTACGACTTCCTCTTC
>JAFEBC010000485.1 GCA_018266095.1 Deltaproteobacteria bacterium | reverse complement strand
GAGGGCGCGCAGCGAGTTCGGGTGCGCTTCGCCGCGCTCGATGCGGCCGTGCAGGAGCACCAGGCGGGCCACGTCGCGGGTGAACGGGTCGGCGGCGCGGCGCGAGAGGCGCTTGAAGTCGGCCTCGTGCGCGCACTTGCGGCGCGGGTTCACGATCTTCGAGCCGCAGAAGGCGTAGGCCTCCTCCAGCGCGCGCGCGTAGAAGCCGTCGATGAGCGGGCGCGGCTCGTCGGTGGCGCCGCTGACCACGTGGCGCAGGAAGTGCGCGGCCTCCTCCGCGGCGTGGTTCACCGAGAGGTTCGCCAGGTACGCGAGCTTGGCGCGCGGGATGTAGTAGCTCTCGCGCGAGAGGATCTGCCGCTCGATCTGCCGGATCTCCTTCTGCGAGAAGCCGCGCTGGGGCAGCGCGTCGAGGAAGGTCAGGTCGCCCGCGGTCCACACCTGCACCTGCGTCAGCGCCTGGCGCACGGCCTTGCCGTCGAGCCCCAGGCCGCGCGCGACGAGCAGCGCGAGCTCCTTGAAGCGCTGCTCCGGGTGCGTGCCCTCGAGCGGCTCCGGCCCGCCCTCGATCCAATCCAGGTAGCTCTGCTGCACCACCACGGGCGGCGTGTTCAAGAGACACCACTCGCCGGGCCGCACCAGCGCAGCCTCCACCTCGAGCTCGCGCCCGCGCGCCTGCAGCGCGAACCAGATGTCCTCGCAGTTCTGGTACACGCTCACGCTCGGCAGGTGCATCCCGTGCCGCGCGAGCTCCTTGGCCACCGCGGCCGGCAGGTGCGGCGGGGCCACGTGGAGCTGCCCCGCCAGCGCGAACACCTGCGCGCCCGGGTTCTGCATCACCGCCTGCGCGATCTTCCTGGCCGCGAACGCATCGCGCATGGCGAGCGTCGTGGCAGCCGTGCCCATCAGGTCGATGCCGATGACCTTGACCTTCTGCGCGCGCGCCTCCTCGAGCAGCGGCTTGAAGTGCGGCCACACGTCGAACACGAGGTGCCGCTCGTACTCGATTCCGGCCAGGAAGCCGGCCTCGGACAGCTTGCCGGCCATGTACTGATCGAGCACGCGCTGGTGGCGCCCCTGCACGAACTCGAGCGCGATGATGAGCTCGCGCCTGGGCCACCGCCGCCGCATGAGCTTGAGGAAGCTGCGCTGGGCCTGCTTGAGCGTGTGGTAGTCGCCGACGTACACGAGGTCGGCGGTGGACACCGCGTGCAGCACCTCGCCGTAGGTGGCCTCGCGGGCGAAGGTGCGCACGCGCCGCTGGTAGGCCGCCTCGTAGCGCTTGAAGGCCGCCGTCATGCCGTGCACCGACGCGGCGATGAGCCGCTTCTGCCGGCGGAACAGGGCCTCTTGGAGCGAGTGGAGCTCCTCGCGCGCGGTCACGAAATCAGAGTATGCGCGGGCGGCTGAACGTCCAATTTTTCAGTGCGACAGCGCCTGGATGAGCTTGACCACGCGGGCGCGCTCGGACGAGTCGTCGGTGAGCCGCAGATACTTGCGATACCAATCGACGGCGGCCTTCTTGTCGCCGAGCAGGGCCTGGCCGTCGGCCATCATGCGCGTGGCGCGAAGCTGGGCGGACTTGTTCAGGTCGCTGCGCGAGAGCAGGGCGGTGAGCGTCTGCGTGGCGGGCGCGCCCTTCTTGGCGTCGAGGTCGCGCTGCACGCGGTTGAGGGCCGCGGCGATGGGCGGCGGGGTGTCGTCGGCGGGCGGCGTCGGGGCGGCCTGGGCCAGCTTCTTGTCGGACTTCTCAGACGATTTCTTGTCGGACTTCTCAGACGACTTCTTGTCGGACTTCTCAGACGACTTCCCGGAATTGTCGCCAGATTTCGAGGGCTTCTCGGGCTTTGTCTCGGTCGCCTTCTGCGCCTTGGCCACCAGGTTTTGGGTCGACTTCGAGCGCGGCGGCGCGTCGGACGCGTCGGCCACCACGGCGGCCGGCGGCGCGTCCGGCGGTTTGGACGGAGCGGGCGGCTCTGGGGGCACGGCCTTCTTCTCGGCGGCAGCGACGGCCGGCTCAGCGGCCTTCCGGGCGCGCTTGGGTCGCACGCCGTCATCCGACGACATCGAGTGCGCGACCACGGCGACCACCAGCACGACGCCGACGCCCACCGCGCTCCAGAGGCGGACGGGCGTGAGCCAGGGCGGGAGCCCCGAGGCGGCGGGCCGGGCCTGCGGCGCGGGCGGCAGCGGCGAGCGCGGACCTGCCGATGCGACTGGCTGCGCACCTGCGTTGCCGCTCGCGGCCGCGGCCTGCACGGGCTTCTGCTCGCCCGTCACGTTGCCCAAGAGCGCCTGCTCGAGCCCCGGGTCGACCGGCTTGGGCCTGGGCGGCGGCACCACCTCGGGCTCGTCCTCGGAGAGCTCGAAGAGCTCCTCCTCCAGCGTGGGCGCAGTGATCACGGGGAAGGGATCGTCGATCTCCTCCTCCGTCGTCGCCGCGCCCTGCTCGTCGGCGGTCGGGATGACCTTGCGCAGCGCCTGGGCGGCCTCGTTGCCCGTCTGGAA
The DNA here is from genome assembly GCA_018266095.1 of Deltaproteobacteria bacterium. Lineage (GTDB taxonomy): Bacteria > Myxococcota > Myxococcia > Myxococcales > 40CM-4-68-19 > CAIWCD01. The sequence continues at coordinate 1,281 of JAFEBC010000485.1, read as the reverse complement.
GCGCTCCGCGGGCTTCTTGGCCAGCAGCCGCGCGACCACCTGCTCCAGCTCGGGCACCACGCGACGGCCGGCGTCGCGCAGCTTGAGCGCGCGCTGCGACTTGTGGCCCTCGATGAGCTCGTCCGACGACGAGCCGACGATGGGCAGGCGGCCCGAGATGAGCTGATAGAGGAGGACGCCGACCGCGTACAGGTCCGCGCGCCAGTCCGGCACCGCGCCCGACGCCTCCTCGGGCGACAGATACGCGACTGTCGAGAGCGGCAAGAGGCCCGTCTCGCGCAGGCCTGCGTGGTGCAAGAGGTGCGCGGTGAAGGCGTCGAGCAGCACCGCCGTCTCGCGGCCATCGTCCTCGCGCGCGAGGCCGATGTTGGCGGGCTTCAAGTCCAGGTGCGTGATGCCCAGCGTGTGCATCGCCTGCGCCGCCTCGCAGATCTGCGCGCACACCTCGAGCGCCCGCGACGCCGGCAAGCGGCCACGCCCGCGCAGCTCATCGGCCAGCGTGCCCTCGCCGCCGCTCTCGTAGACGAGGAAGAGCGCGCTCGAGAGCTGCACGCCCGCGTCGATCACGCGCGCGATGCCCGGGTGCTGCACGAAGCCCGCGGCCGCCACACGCCTGGCCTCTTCGAGGAAGCGCTGGACCGTCTGCGCGTCGGGGGCATACGCGCGCAGGAGCTTGAGCACCACGCCGCCGCCGCCCGGAGGCTCCGCGAGCCAGCTCGTCGAGAAGCGCCCGCCGCCCAGCTTGTGCACGAGCTTGAACCCGCCCACCACGCTGTCGTGCAGGGCCGTCGGCTGCTCCTCGGGCATCGCCAGGCCCGCGCAGTCGTCGCAGGTGGGCTGGTCCGGGACCGACGGCACGAACTCCTTGCCGCAGCCGACACACGTGGTGCTTGCCAAGGACGCTTGCATGGGCCGCCTGAGCCTAGCACGTGACGGCGCGAACGCGATCGACCCGCTGAGGCCCTACCGCTCCGCGTACCGCTGCTGCTTGGCCTTGGGCGACTTCTTGGCCTGCGCCTTGGCGCCCTTCACCTTGCCGCTCAGCACCAGCGGCGCGCTCACCACCGGCACGGCCGTCGGGCGGGCAGGGGCCGCGCTCGCCTGCGGCGACACGACGCGCGCCGAGCCGCCCTCGACGTTCAGCCGGTCCTGGAGCATCAGCTCGATGTTCTGCAGGCGCTGCTCGAGCTGCTGCACCTGGCTCTCCAGGGACTTGACCTTCTCGTCCTGCTCCTGGTCGCGCGCGAGGTGCAGGTCGAGGTCCGAGAGCGCCTTGAGCGT
>JAFEBC010000484.1 GCA_018266095.1 Deltaproteobacteria bacterium | reverse complement strand
CTCGTCCCTCTCCAGCACGATGACGCCGCTGCAGATCGTCGCCTCATAGCCGCGGGCGCGCTGCATCAGCCGGCGGCCTCCCGCAGGCAGGTCATGGATCATCTGCGCCGGGGTGAGCGAGAGGCGTTCCAGATCGATCACGTTGAGATCGCCCTTGAGGCCCGGAGCGAGCACACCGCGATCGGTGAGGCCGAAGAACTCCGCGGTCTGGCGCGTCTGGCGGTGCACCAGGTGTTCGAGCGGCATGCGCTCGCCCCGGCGGCGATCGCGCGCCCAGTGCGTGAGCATGAAGGTCGGCATGCCACCGTCGCAGATGGCGCCGCAGTGGGCGCCCGCGTCGGAGAGACCCATGCGCGTGCGCGGGTGGAGGTGGAGCTCGCGCAGCACCTCGAGATCGCCGTTGGAGAAGTTGAAGAGCGGGAAGTAGAGCATGCCGCCCGCGAGCAGCAGCTCGTAGGCCAGCTCCAGCGGCGTCACGCCCTTGGCGCGCGCGAGGTGCTCCAGCGACTCCTCGAAGCGCGGCTCGTAGTCGTTGTCGGGCCGCATCACGTACATCTTGTTGAACGTGCGCGTGATGAAGCGCGGGAACTCACCCATGTCGAACGGCTCCTCGCTGAGCAGCTTGGCGCGCAGCGCGGGATCTCTCATCGCCTCGATGCGCTCGGCCACCGGCTTGTCCGCGAGCTCGAGGTACGACGGGTGCAGCGCGAACGGATGCGCCGTGGCCTCCAGGCTCATGCAGATGCCGATGGCGCGGCCCGCCACCTGACCGAAGATCGGCAGCCCGTCGGCAGCGGCGCCCTCGAGCAGCCCGAGCACCTCGCGCCAGAGCGTCGGCGCGGCGTCGGTCTGGCTCAAGTTGAACGACACCGTGCGGCCGGTCTCGCGCGCGAGCTCGCGCATCCACTCGAACTCGCGCGGCACGGCGGTGTGATCGAGCGCAAGGTGGAACACGCCGCTGGGCCCGAGCGCCCGCCCGAGGCCGAACAGCTCTTCGCGCTTGGCGAACGTGCCCGGCACGAACTCGCCGTCGCTCGCCTTGTGGATCGGCGTGCGCGAGGTGGAGAAGCCGAGCGCGCCCGCGCGCATCCCGTCGCGCACGATCTGCGCCATCTGCGCGATGTCGTCCGCCGTGGCGTCCTCGTTGGCCGCGCCGCGATCGCCCATCACATACGCGCGCACCGGCCCGTGCGGCACCAGGTTCGCGAAGTCGATGACGTGCGGCTGCCGCGCGATGGCGTCGAGGTACTCGGGGAAGCTCTCCCACTCCCAGCGGATGCCCTCGTGCATCGCCGCGCCCGGGATGTCTTCGACGCCTTCCATGAGCTGGATGAGCCAGCCGCGCCGATCAGGCCGCGCCGGCGCGAAGCCGACGCCGCAGCTCCCCATCACCACCGTGGTGCAGCCGTGCCAGGACGAGGGCGTGAGGAACGGGTCCCAGGACACCTGCGCGTCGTAGTGGGTGTGGATGTCCACGAAGCCCGGCGTCACCAGCTTGCCGCCCGCATCGAGCTCGCGCCGCGCCGGACCGAGCGTGCCGGGCCTGCCGACCGCGGCGATGCGATCGCCCTGGATCGCCACCTCGCCCTCGAACGCAGGCGCGCCCGTGCCGTCCACCACCAAGCCGTTCTTCACCACCAGGTCGTGCATCTGGGACTCCTCCATTCGTCCATCTTGACGAATGCGCGACCATTATTCAAATTGTGAACATGGTTCACAAGTCCTCCGGACGACGGATGCAGAAGCGGGCCGACCGCCGCACGCAGATGATGGAGACCGCCATGCGCCTCGTGCGAGAGGAGGGCATCGGCGCGGTCACGGTCTACCGGCTCGCCAAGGAGCTCGGGCAGTCGGTCAGCATCCTGTACCGCTACTTCCCCGGGAAGGCGGGCCTGCTGGTCGCGCTGCAGGAGCACGCCATCGACGCCTGGGAGACGGAGGTCGACCAGTGGCTGCGCGAGACGGATGAGGCGCTCACGGCGGTGCCGATCCAGAAGCACGCCGCACACTACGCGCGCATCCTCGCGGTCCTCTCGCCGTTCATCGAGGGCTATCTGAACTCGCCCGCCCGCCACCGGCTCGTCGACGAGCTGATGTCGTCGCCGGAGCAGATCCTCTCCGCCGCGGATCTCAAGCTGGTGAACGAGCGCCTGAAGCCGCTGCTCGACAAGGTGAGCAAGGTGCTCGATCAGGCGGTGGCTGCCCGCGTGCTCGCTCCGGGCGACAGCGGCGTGCGCGCGCGACTCTTCTGGGCGGCGTTCCACGGCATCGACCACCTGCGCAAGCGCGACCGCGGCGAGCCTGCGTCGCTGCGCTCGGACGTCCTGCTCCTGGAGATGATCCGCAACCTCATGCGCGGCTTTGGCGCGAGCAGCAAGCAGCTCGAGGTCGCGCTCTCGTATTTCCTGGCGGGACGGAGCACACGCAGCGGGCCACGCATCGACGTGCGCGGCGAGCCGAAATGAACGGCACCTCCCTCTCCCAGGTCCTCCCCGTCTTCGCCGTGGTGCTGCTCTCGCACACCGTGCAGGCCATGACCGGCTTTGGCAGCACCGTGATCGCGCTGACGCTCGGCGCCCTCTTCATGCCCATCGAGGAATTGCGCCTCGTGCTGTTCGCGCTCAATCTCCCGTTGAGCCTGTGGGTCGTCCTGCGCCACAACACGCTCATCGAGCGCCCGCTCCTCACCCGCCGCATCCTCCCCTGGATGGGCCTCGGCCTCGCGTTCGGCCTCTTGGTCGCCACCCAGCTCCGCGGCGTGTGGCTCAAGCGCGCCTTCGGCGTCCTCGTGATCTCCTTCGCCCTGCGCGAGCTGTGGCTCCTCTGGAGGCGCCGCGAACGCCCGCCCACCGATCCGCGCGCGACCTCTCTCTGGCTCCTCGCCGCCGGCGTGGTCCACGGCATCTATGCCTCGGGCGGTCCGCTCGTGGTCACCGCGCTCGGCGGCGTGAAGCTCGAGCGCAGCGCCTTCCGCGCCACCCTGATGGCCCTCTGGTTCACGCTGAGCGTCGCCCTCCTCGTGAGCGCGCTCGCCCAGCACCAGTGGACGCACTCGATGACCGTGGATTCGCTGCTCCTCCTGCCCTGCCTCCCCATGGGCGCGGCCCTGGGAGAGTGGCTGCACCACCGCGTTCCGGACGCTGGCTTCCGCGGCCTGGTGCAGACGGTGCTGGTGGCCGCGGGGACTGCGCTCCTGCTCTGAGCGGACGCAAAGTGTGAACCCTGTTCACAGTTCGTGCTCCGTTTGTGAACCCTGTTCACAACCGCCGCTGCCCGCGACGCGCTATATGGTCACTCCCATGACCGCCCGTGATTCGCTCTGTGCGCTCTCCGCAGTGCAGCAGTCGAAGGCCCTCGCGCAGAAGGAGACGACCTCGCGTGAGCTGACCGAGGCGCACCTCGCGCGCATCGACCGGCTGAACCCGAAGCTCAACGCCTTCTGCGCCGTCTTTCACGAGCGGGCCCTGGCCGACGCCGATGCGTCAGACGCGCGCCGCAAGAGCGGCGACCCGCGCGGTCCACTGGACGGCGTGCCCGTGTCGGTGAAGGAGTGCTTCGATCTCGAAGGCCAGGCCACCACGTTGGGCCTCACCAACCGCAAGGATCACAAGGCGCCCGCTGACGCCGCGCTGGTCCAGCTCGTGCGCGAGGCCGGCGGCGTGATCCTCGGGCGCACCAACAACCCGCAGCTCCTGCTCTCCCACGAGACGCGCAACCCGGTGTTCGGGCAGACCAACAATCCGTGGAGCCTGGGGCACGTCCCCGGTGGATCGTCGGGCGGTGAGTCGTCGGCGATCGCGGCCGGGCTGTCGCCGCTCGGGCTCGGGAGCGACCTCGGCGGATCGATCCGCGTGCCTGCGCACTTCACCGGCATCGCCGGCCTCAAGCCGACGCTCGATCGCTGGCCGTGGCGCGGCGGCAACACCGGCATCACCGGGCAGGAGGCCGTGCGCGGCATGGCAGGCCCGATGGCCCGCACGAGCGAGGACCTCGGCTTCTTCATGGGCGCGCTCGATCCGGCGCGGATGACAGAGCTGGATCCGCGCGTGCCCCCGCTGCCCTGGGTCTCGCCCTCGACGATCGACGTCCGCAAGCTGCGCGTCGGCGTGGTGCGGCAGGACTTCCTGGTGAAGCCGTCGCCAGCGGTGACGCGCGCGCTCGATGAGGCGGCCGCGCACCTGCGAGCGTTCGGGTGTGACGTGATCGACTTCGAGATCCCGGACCTGCTCGAAGGCATCGCGCGCTACTCGGCCGCGCTCTCGTCGGACGGCGGAAAGACGCTCGCGGGGCGGCTCGCCGGCGGCGTGGTGGATCCGATGATGGCCGCGCTGCTCTCGCAGGTGCGCGTGCCGAACACGCTGCGCCGCGTGCTGGCGATGGTGCTGCGCCGCCACGGTGATGACGCGCTCGCGACCGTGTTCAGCCGCGCCGGCGAGCGTTCGCTGCAGAGCTACTACAAGCTCACCGCCGACATCCGCGCCTACCGCTTCACCGTCCTCGACGCGATGGCCAAGGCGCGCGTCGAGCTCCTGCTCACGCCGCCGTTCGCCACGCCGGCCCTGGAGCACCTGACGAGCGGCGAGTTCCTCCTCGGCGGCACGTACGCGATGTTGTTCAACGAGCTGCAGTTGCCCGCCGGCACCGCGCCGGTCACGCGCGTCCGCGACAACGAGCTCGCGCCGCAGCGCACGCAGCTCCGGCTGGAGAAGGTCGCCTCACGGATCGACGCCAAGAGCAAGGGCCTGCCCGTCGGCGTGCAGGTCGTCGGGCGCCCGTGGGCCGAGGCCCAGGTGCTGGCGGCCATGCAGGTGGTGGAGGAGGGCGCGCGCGCAGGCAGTGAGTTCCCGCGCACGCCCGTGGAGCTCTAGCCGCTTCACGCTCAGCGCTGCGCTACTTCTTCTTGCCACCCTTCTTCGCCTTGGCGGCCTCCTCTTCGGCCTTCGCCTTCGCCTCCGCTTCCTCCTTGGCCTTCGCCTCGGCGTCCGCCTTGGCCTTCGCTTCCGCGGCCTTCTGCGCCTCGGCCTGCACGCGCGCGGCCTCGGTCTCCGACACCGACTTCATCGCCGCGAGCCCGCGCTCGAAGTCGCCGCCGACCATCTTGTCCATGTTGACGAACAGGCACATCGCCTTGCCCACGAAGTTGTTCTCGCCGCGCATCGTCCACGTCACCGTGGTCGTGGCGCCCGCGGCCGCGAAGTCGAACGTCGTCGGGTTCGTCGCCGCGAACGGCTTCATGAACTCGAGCTTGATGCCGACGTGCAGCGGGCTCTTGGCTTCGCTGATCGTCATGCGCCCCTGGCCGACCTGGTCGTTGCCCTCCCAGGCGTAGGTCGCGCCCTCGCCGAGCGCCGGGCCGCCGAACGTCTTCTTCATCGCCGGATCGAGCTTCTCCCAGGGCGACCACGCGGCCCACTTGTGGAAGTCGTTCACTTGATCGAACACGATCCCCGGAGGCGCGTTGATGGTCGCCGAGCGCGTGACGGAGAAGTTCGCGGGCTGCAGCGCGACGACGATGACGAAGAGGACGACGATCGCAGCGAGGGCGATGAGGATCTTGCGGACCATGAGCGGCTCCTGAAGGTGTGTCTGGAGTGTAAGGAACGCGACACACTAGCAGAACCAGATCGCGCGCCAACCCAGCGCCGCCGGCCGCCTCACGGCTCTCAGACACCAGCGAGCTCGCCTACGCAGGCCAGGCGCGCGCGAGGATCGCGCCGGCATCGATCGAGGCAGGCAGCGAGCCGAACGTGTGACCCCAATCGCCGTCGAGCCGCGTGGCACAGAAGGCCTCCGCGACAGCCCTCGGCGCGTGCCGCACCAAGAGCGAGCCCTCGAGCGCGATCGCGAGCCGCTCGACCAGCCGCCGCGCCTGCGTCTCCGGCACCAGCGCCGACGCGAGATCGTTCTCCAGCAGATCCAGGTGCCGATCGAGCCGCCGATCTCCGCCGCGCGCGAGCCGCAGCTCGGCCACCAGCGCGTCGCGCGAGCGCGGCTCCTTGGCCAGCGCGCGCAGCACGTCGAGGCAGATCACGTTCCCCGAGCCCTCCCAGATCGAGTTCAGCGGCGCCTCGCGGTACACGCGCGGCATCCCCGACTCCTCGACGTAGCCGTTGCCGCCCAGGCACTCCAGCGCCTCCGCCACGAAGGGCGCGGCGCGCTTGCACACCCAGAACTTGCTCACCGCGGTCGCGATGCGGCGGAACGGCGCCTCGAACTCCTGATCGCGATCCCGATCGTACGCGCGCGCGAGCCGCATCATCAGCGTGGTCGCGGCCTCGCTCTCGAGGGCCAGATCGCTCAGCACCGCGCGCATCAGCGGCTGCACGAGCAGCCTCTTTCCGAACGCCGAGCGGTGCTGCGTGTGCTGCAGCGCGAGCTGGAGCGACTGCCGCATCATCCCCGCCGCGCCGATCACGCAGTCGAGCCGCGTGTGGTTCACCATCTCGAGGATGGTCGGCACGCCGCGCCCCTCCTCGCCGATGAGCCGCGCCCACGCGCCGTGGAACTCGACCTCCGACGACGCGTTGGAGCGGTTGCCGAGCTTGTCCTTGAGCCGCTGCAGGTGGAACGCGTTCTTGCGGCCGTCGGGGCGGAAGCGCGGCAGGAGGAAGCACGAGAGCCCGCCCGGCGCCTGCGCCAGCACGAGGAATCCGTCGCACATCGGCGCGGCGCAGAACCACTCGTGCCCCGTCAGCGCGTCCTCCTGCCCCGGCCCGCGCGCGCCGATCGGCTCG
>JAFEBC010000483.1 GCA_018266095.1 Deltaproteobacteria bacterium | reverse complement strand
GCCAAGGGGATGATCGAGGCCGACGACCTGAAGCCCGAGCCCGCGCTGCCCGTCGCGCTCCCGGCCCGCGGCGGCGGCAAGATCGACCTCGCGTCCATGAAGGGCAAGCTCGTCCTGGTGAACTTCTGGGCGAGCTGGTGCGCGCCCTGCCGGGACGAGGAGCCCTCGCTGGACGCGCTCGCGCGCCGCTACGATCCGGGCACCTTCGAGGTGCTGGCCGTGAGCGTCGACGACGACTGGGCCGCGGTGGATGGCTTCTTCGGCAAGCGCGCGCCCGCGTACCGGGTGGCGCTGGACGTGGACAAGCGCACGAGCCTCGCGTACGGCACGAGCAAGTTCCCCGAGAGCTACCTCGTGGACGCGAACGGCGTGGTGCAGCTCAAGTTCGTCGGCCCCAGGAACTGGACCGAGCCGGCGGTGTTCACCGTGCTCGAGTCGATGGGCGCCAAGCCGCGCGCGAACTGACGCCTCCGCGGTGAAAGCTTTTGAGACGGAGTGAATTCTACCTTCGCTCGAACGCGCTCCACAAGGAGCCGATCACCGACAGCGCCAGCGCGCCCGCGCCCAGGTACGCGCCGAACTTCGGCATGCTGGTCGCGATCTCGAACGTCTTGAGGCCCTGCCGCGACGCCGTGGCGTCCGCGAAGACGCGGATGCAGTTGGCCGCGTAGAGCGCGCCCAGGGTCGCGCCGAGCAACTGGCCGAGCTGCAGGGGCGCGAGCAGCTTGGGATCGCCGCGGCGCACGCGGAAGTAGATGCACGCGAGCACGGCGCCCGCGAGGAAGAGCACAGGCGTGGCCTCGACGAAGCCGATGACCTCCTCGTCGGCCTTGGTCCAGCGCCAGGGGAGGATGAGCGAGATCAGGGCCAGCGCGGCGCCGATGGACGCCAGGCGATCGCTCGTGGGCAGGCTCTTGTAGAGGTTGCCGAAGTCGTCGATCGAGGCCGCGGCCTGCATCATCGCGTCGCCCTCGGGCAGCGGCGCGGGCTTGGGCTGGGGCGGCGGGGCAGGGCGCGGGCGCTCGGGCGCGGCCTCTTCGGGGACGTTGGCCTTGTTTGTGTTCCAATTGCCGCGCGTGGCGGCGGGCTTGAGCGCGGTCGGCCGGGCCAGTTGGGGACGCAAGGGCCGCACGTTGCTCGGACGGGCCGCCGTCGGCGCCGGGCCTACATCGGTCCGCTCGCCCTCCACCTCGCCGCCGTCGTCGGCGCCTTGGAGGAACGAATCGTCCAGGATTTCGTTGCAATTCTGGCAGATTGCGGCGCCTTCGGGGGCCAGCTCGCCGCACTTGGGACAGCGCATCCCGTGAACGCTAGTGGACTTCCTGGCCGAGGGGAAGCGCAACCCGATGCTGCGCTGCGTCACCCTCGAAGACGTGTGGGGCAGAGTGGCTTTTTCTGTACGCCTCCGCAAGGTGCGGGCTATAAGCGCAAGAGAGACGGGCACTCTGTAGGTGCTTCAGAAAGGGGCGATTTCAGTGGCCATCCCGGTCGTGCTGATGGGGCTCGGAGCCATCGGACGTGCCGTTGCCCGCGCCGTGCTGACCAAGCCGGAGCTGGAGGTGGTCGCTGCGCTCGAGCTCTCGCCCGAGCGTGTGGGCAAGAAGTTGTCGGAGGTGCTCGACATGCCCGCGCCCGATCTCGTCATCACCAGCGATGTGGCCGCCGCGCTGAAAAAGGCGCAGGGCGGCGTCATGGTGCACGCCACGGGCTCGCGGCTGGACGCGGTCGAGGGCGAGCTCGCGCAGGCGTTGAGCGCGGGGCTCTGCGTCGCCTCTACGTGTGAAGAACTCGCGTATCCTTGGCTGCGGCATCCGGAGATCGCCGAGCGGCTCGATCGCATCGCGCAGAAGCGCAAGGTGGCGCTCCTGGGCACGGGCGTGAACCCGGGCTTCGTGCTCGATCGGCTCCCGGCCACGCTGGGCGCGGTCACGGGGCCGGTGCGGATGGTGCGGGCCGAGCGCGTGGTCGATGCGCGCACGCGGCGCGGGCAGCTCCAGCGCAAGGTGGGCGCGGGGCTCAATGAGGAGGAGTTCGATCGCGGCGTCGATGACGGCACCGTCGGCCACGTGGGCCTGATGGAGTCGGCGGCGCTGGCGGCGCTCGGCGTGGGGCTCGAGGTCGACGAGGTGGACGAGTCGATCGACCCGGTCGAGAGCGATGAGGATCAAGTCGGCGAGGGCGGGCTGCAGGTCCCGCGCGGCGGCATCACGGGCGTGAAGCAGGTGGCGCGCGCGTTCCACGATCAGAAGGTCGTGGCCGAGCTGACGCTCATCATCGCGCTCGGCGCGGTGAACCCGCACGACGAGATCGAACTGGTCGGAGATCCGAACATCAAGGTGGTCATTCCGGGCGGGGTTCCCGGCGACAAGGCGACGGCTTGGGCAGTGGCGCACGCGGCGCCGCTCTTGCCGGGGGCTGAGCCGGGGCTCATCAGCGTGCTCGATCTGCCTGCGGGCAGGTAGCACGCGAGGGAGGGTTGCATGGATCGCAGCGCGACGGGTCGCGAGTCGAAGCCATACGTGAACGAGGTCGAGAAGGGCGCCATCCGGCGCTTCGCCGAGGCCTTGGGCGAGACCAACCCCATCCACTTCGACGAGAGCGCGGCGCGGGCGGCGGGGTATCGCAGCCTGGTGGCGCCGCTGACGTTCCCGAGCGCGCTGCGGGCCGGGTCGGACCTGCGTGAGGGCCTCCTGCTCGCGCCCGGCAAGCACCTGCTGCAGGCTGAGCAGGCGTTCGAGTACAAGAAGCCCATCGTCGCCGGGGACCGCATCACGGTGCGCTCGCGCATCGCGGAGATCACGCAGCGGCCCACGCCCAGCGGCCCGGCCGACGTGGTGGTCATCGAAGACGAAGGACGCGACGAGAGCGGTGAGCTCGTCTACCGCGGCCGCCAGCTCCTGGTGGTGCGCATGACGCCGAAGCACTCGGCGGAGGTGCTGCATGAGTAGCCGCGCGTCGGGAAAGAAGACCGCTCCGAAGGCCAAGGCCTCGCACAAGGCGGCGAAGATGAAGGCGCCCAAGATGGCCAAGCTGAAGAAGCCGATGAAGGCGAAGGCGCCCAAGGCCGTCAAGAAGGCCAAGCCCGCGCCCAAGGCCATGAAGCCCGCGCACAAGGCGATGGGGGCGAAGTCGCACCCGCCCAAGCCGCGCTCGCACGGGCACTCGGCGAAGGCGATGCGCGAGCCGATCTCCAAGCCGCCGCCGCCGATGGTGGCCAAGCGTCCGCCGCTGCCGCCGCCGCTCCCGAGCAAGCCGCCGCCGCCCAAGATTCCGACGTTCGCGCGCTCGTACTACTGGGCCGACCTGCGCGTGGGCGACGACCTGCCGCCGCTGGCCAAGCCGGCCATCGATCGCGTCCAGATCGTGAAGTACGCGGGCGCGTCGGGTGACCTGAACCGGCTGCACGTGGACGAGCCGTTCGCGCACTCGCTGGGGTTCCGCGGGGCGTTCACGCCGGGGCCGCTCATGCTGGGCTTCATGGGGCAGCTCTTGTCCTCGTGGCTGAAGAAGGGCCAGGTGCGCAGGCTGTCGGGGCGCTTCGTCAAGCTGGTGTGGCCGGGCGACGAGCTGACGTGCCGCGGGCGCATCGCGGAGCTCAAGAAGGACAAGGGCATCTGCACGGCCGAGATCGAGCTGTGGGCCGAGAACCAGAAGGGCGAGCTGGTGCTGCGCGGGCACTCGACGTGCGAGCTGGTCGAGGCGCCGCCGCCGGGCACGGGCGGGTTCTTGGCGTCGCTCGATGCGCGCATGGGGCGGCCGCTGCCGGGACGGGCGCCGCTGCTTCCGCCCAGGCGCCGGTAGAGTGAGTTGATGCTGCGCGCGGTGATGGCTCTCGTGGTCTGGGGGGCCCTCGCCTGCGCGCAGGTGCGTCCGGCGTCTGAGGCGACCGGCCCTGTCGAGGTGGCCGATGCGGGCGTGAGCGTGGCCGCGGTGGTGGCCGTGCCCAAGCCGGAGCCGCTGCCGAGCGACCGGGTGGCGCTCGAGGCGCGCGCGAAGGCCGCGTTCGAGGCGCGCGAGCTGCCGGGGCACGCCGAGGAGTCGGGTCAGGCCTACGAGGAGCTGGCGGCGCGCTCGGACGCGCCAGTGGATGCGCTGCTGAACGCGGCGCGGGCGAGGCGCTTTGCGGCAGAGGCGCTGGCGCGGCGATCGCTCCAGGCGGCCAAGGACGCGCTCCCGGGGGCGCGCGGGGCCGAGCTGTCTTCGGCTGCGGCGCGCGAGGCGCAGGCGTGCGCGGCAGATGCGCGCAAGGCTTGGACCCAGGCGGCGCCCAAGAGCGCGGCGGCCTTCGAGCAGGATCCGTCCCTCGCGTCGCTCGCGGAGGTCCCGGCGAGCGGGGCCGAGCCGCTCTTGCTCGACGGGGTCTGTACGGCGCTCTGGGCGCGCACGCGCGGCTTTGTGGCGCTGGCCGAGCGGCGCGACGAGCTCAAGGCCGTGTTCACGCGCGTGGGCGCGCTCGACCCCAGGCTCGACGACGCGGCGGCGGATCGGCACCTGGGCGCACTGCTGGCGCAGCTCCCGGCCTACGCGGGCGGCGACCTGCGCGAGGCCAAGGCCCACTTCGAGCGCGCCCTGTCGCTGGCGCCCGGCTCGCCGGCGACTCGCGTGCTCTATGCGCGCACGGTGGCCGTGAAGCAGCTCGATCGCGCGCTCTTCGACCGGCTGCTCGCGGAGGCCCAGAAGCTCCCGGCGCGCGGCATCGAGGACCGCGCCGCGCAGGCCGAGGCCCTCGAGCTCTCGCAGCGGGCCGACGCGCTCTTCGGCGGCGAGTAGCGCGCGCAACGAGCAGGCCCTTCAGCGCGCCCTCGGACGACTGGCGGACATCCGGCTGCCGGATGGCTCCGCGTGCCCTGGGCGCACTACAAGCCGACCCATGCGATTCGCCCGCACCCGGTTCGCGCTCGCCGGCCTCGCCGCGCTGTCCTTCTTGGGCAGCGCCTGTGGCCCCGACGCCGTGACGCCCGCGCCTGCCCCCAAGACGTGGCCCGCCTGGGACCCGCGCACGCTGTGCGAGACCTCGACGCAGGGGCTCCTCGCGCCCACCTCGCAGAGCGACCTGCAGGACATCCTCGAGCAGGTGCAGGCCGCGTTCTATCCCGAGCTCGCCGGCGTCGACGTGCGGCTCCAGGTCATGCAGAGCGCGAGCGACTACTTCGCCTCGTTCACCGACGTGACCACCGTGTCCCTGCCGCCGCTCCAGCGCACCTACTACGTGCGGTTCAATCCGCGCCTCTTCAGCGAGCCCGCGAGCTACGCCGCGGTGGCCGCCATCATCGCGCACGAGCTGGGCCACGTGGTCGACTACACGCAGAAGGACACCGACGCGCTGGTGCAGTTCGCCCTCTGGTACGGCACCGCGTCCGACGTGAGCGCCTACGAGCACACGACCGACGAGCGCTCGCTGTCCCTGGGCTGCGGCACCGGCCTCAAGGCCTACCGAGAGTGGCTCTACGCGCACGTCAGCACGGCCACGATGGTGCAGAAGGAGCACGACTACTACACGCCGGCACAGATCGACGCGTGGACGGCGGAGCACCCGGACGCGCAGCGGTAGCCGGCCTCTTGCTCGCCGCTTCTGGCTCGTCGGGGGTCCAGGGGGAGCGACAGCTCACCCTCGGTGGACGGTTCCCCGGGACTTCAATCGGGCTGCGGCTCGAAGTGGAACGTGATGGAGAGCGAGATCGAGAAGATCCCGCCGCCCACGTTGCCGGTGAGCGGGAGCTGCCCGCCCTTGTCGCGGTTGTTGAAGTCCGTGAAATACCGCAGCGGGTGCAGCATGTAGTAGCGCGGCGTGATGCCGAGGCTGATGGACTTGGCCGGGTACAGCTCGAAGGTGCCGCCGAACTCGACCGCCATGCCGTCCATGCCGCGGCCGGTGTTGGGCAGCGTGCCGTCGCCGTTGGGATCCTTGAGGCCGTTGCCGCCGTGCAGGAAGTAGTCGATGCCGGCGACGAGCGAGAAGTCTGCCTGGCGGTTGGGCCGGATGAGGCCCTGCAGCGGGAACCAGCGCGTGGCGAGGCCGACGAAGCCGATGGCGCCGCGCGTCTGCGCCAGCACGTCCCACGGGTGGATGGCGAACGAGCCCTCGAAGCCGACGTGCCCGCCGATGTTGTAGCCGAGCCGCAGCGCGAAGAGGCCGCCGTCGGGGAGCTGGTCGTCGAGGAGCAGCGAGGTGTTCTGCTGGCCGACCTGCGCGGGCAGCTTCTGCGCCAGCGAGTCCTTGCTCCAGAACTGGTACCCGCCGTCGATGGTCAGGTAGACGCCTTCACCGGCGCGAGCAGCGGGCGCGAGGCAGACACAAGCGGTGAGCACAGCGAGAAGTGAAACGCGGCGCATGAACGCTCCGTTCGGGAACCTTCCTGCGCACTCTACCGCAAGGATCGGCTCGTGCAATCGGCTTGTGACGGGAAATCGCCTACTTCGCGGCCTTGGCCTCAGCCACCCACTGCTTGGCGATCTTCTTGAAGCCGGCCTTGGTCACCTGCGCCTCGACGTCGGCGTAGAACGCGTCCATGGCGGCGTCCGGCGTCTTGGCGGCCTTGTAGCGCAGGAGCGCGCCCGTGAAGGCCCGCAGCGACTCCTCGGTGGCCTTCTGCTGCAGGTAGATCTCGCCCATCTGGCGATAGACCTCGGGGCTGTCATCGCGGAGCTGCGCCGAGCGCTCGTAGGCGGCCACCGCGCCCTTGAGGTCCTTCTTCTTCTGCATCACGCGGCCCTGCTCGAAGTAGAGCTGCGCGTTGGCCGGATCGACGGCGAGGCCCTTGGCGATCTCGGCCTCGGCGCCCTTCAGGTCGTCCTTCTTGAACAGGAGCTGCGTCAGCGCCAGGTGGTAGCGCCCGTTCTTGGGCAGCGTGGCCGCGAACGAGCCCAGCGTCTTCTCGGCGCCAGCGTCGTCACCCGCGGCGGCGAGCGCGGCGGCGCCATCGAAGTAGGTGGACGAATCGTACACATCGGCGGCGATGGCGGCCTTGAAGGCCTCGAACGCCGGCTTCTTCTGCGCGGCATCGGTGAGCGCCTTCGCGCGCAGGGCCGCGGCCAGCTTGGGCGCGAGGCCCACGGCGTCGGCAGCGTCCTTGGCGGCGCCCTCCACGTCGGCCTGCGCCAGCCGCACCTCGGCGCGCACGGCGAGCGCCTCGCCCTTCATCTGCTGGGGCAACTCGTCGGGCCCGCGCGTGAGCACGCCGTCGATGAGCGAGCGCGCGGCCTTGAGATCGCTGGGACGTCCCGAGCGCGAGAGCGCGGCCAGCGTGCGCGCCTTGCCCATCTGCGAGCGCAGGTGCTCGGACGAGGCCTGCAGCGCGCGATCCCACGAGGCCAGCGCCTCGGCGTAGAGGCCGTCCTCGTGCAGCGCCTGCGCGTAGTTCGCCACCTTGCGCGGCGCGCGCCAGTCGGAGTCCTGGGCCTTCTTGAAGCTCGCCTTGGCCTCGGTGAGCTTGCCCGAAGCGCGCTGCGCGATGCCGAGCGCGTCCAGCATGCGCGGCCGCGAGCCATAGCGGGCCAGCATCGAGAGCAGGTACGTCTCGGCCTCGGAGGCCTTGCCCTGCTGCACGAGGCGCAGCGCCTTGGCCTCGAAGCGCTCCTCCTGCTGCACGTCCTTGGCGTCACCGCGCGCGATGGCGGCGTCGGCGAGCTGCTCGTGTCCGGGCACGCCCGCGCCGGTGAGGAAGACCTGCACGTCGGACCACGCGCCGATCGCCCACGGATTGTTCGGCTGCAGCTCGAGCGCCGCCGACAGCGACTTCTCGGCCGCGAGCCAACCGATGGGCGAATCCTTGTTCAGCTCGCCGCGCGCTCCGCCGACGCGACCCTGCGCCGTGCGCGGCCCTGCGAGCAGCTCCTGCACCTGCTCCTCGACCTTCACCTCGTGCGCGTAGATGGCGTAGAGGGCTCCGAAGAGCGCCAGCGCCCCCACGACCTTGATCCCCGCCGCGCGAAGCTCCGCAGCCCGCGTCGGTGCGACGCTCGAGGGATCTGATGCCATGAAGGGTTCCTCCAGGTGTGCGGGCGAAGGCGGCTGAGTCACGGGGCGACATTCCTTAGCGCGGCCCCTCGGCACGGTCAACGACGGAAATCGCAGGGAAATCCCCTGAATCACTCAGGGCGCAAGACGAACGGCTGGCCGCCCGCGCCCACGAGCAGGATCTCGCCCGGCGCGCGGCCGGAGCGGAGGGCCACGCCGAGCCGCTTGCCGTCTCGCGTGTGCTCCATCGGCGGCCAGGGCGCGCCCGACTTGAACTCTGTCGAGTCGTCCGGCGCCCGCGCCTTCACCGTCCAGTTTCCCTTGTACTCGTGCACCGAGAGCAGCTCGACCTCCAGCTCCTCGCTGTCCTCGGCCATCACGCGCGCGAGTCGCTCCAGCTCGCGCTCCTTCTTCCACAGCGCGAGCGTGGCGAAGATCATGAGCAAGACCAGCGCCGCCGCGAGGTACGTCCAGCCGAGGCGGGCCTGCACCTTCTGCACCTGCCACGAGAGCACGATGTCCTTCGGCTGCGACGGGTCGTAGCGCAACGTCAGCGGCGCGCCGTCGTCGATGGGCGACCACATGGTGTCGAAGCGCACTTTCTGATCGTGACCGGCACCCGCGCCGTCGACCCACGCGACGTCGAACTCGTAGTCGTAGCCGACCGTGACCCCGAGCTTGCTCGTCTCGGTCACCTGGCCCTCGGCGCGCACGTCGCGCGTCTCCGTGCCGCGCTCCCAGAGCTGCAGGTCGCGCCGCAGGGCGTGCAGCTTGTCGAGGCCGAACCACGTCATCAAGGCGCCAAAGACGATGAACATCAGCGACAGCCAGCCCGCCTTGCGCCGCCGCGCGCTCAGGAGCTTCTCGTCGACAGTGAGCGGCCTCGAGGGCAAGACGGGCATGGGGCCTCCACAAAAAGACGAGCGGCGACGCCGTGAAGCGCCGCCGCCCGATGTGCACCGTCACGGTGACGAGACCTGGCCCCGGCAGCACCGGAGCCCGGACTCTCAATGACTCTCGGGCTCGCGCGTGCCGCGGTACCCGCCCGGCATGCCCTTGATGGTCTTGAGGAAGAACGAGCCCTCCCACCAGCCGTCGCGGTGCGTCGGGTCCTTCTGCGTCTTGTAGTCGTAGTCCTTGGTGCCGAGCTGGTTGGCGCAATTGATGCCCGAGTTGCAGGTGGTGTTGTCGGCGCTGCCCGAGAGCGACAGCTTGCTGATCGACGAGTGGCCCGTGAAGTCGAGCACGTCGGTCTCGAACGAGATGTTGGCCAGGATGTTGGTGATGAACTGGCCGGCCGCGGTCACGAGCGGGTAGCAGATGCCCTCGACGAGCGAGCCTGGGATGAAGCCGCCGGTGAGGTTCTCGATGGTCTGACCCAGCGCCTGGCAGTCGATGAGGCACGGATTGCCCGGCTGGCAGTCGAGCGCGTCGTCGATGCACTGGTACTCGGTGAGGTAGCTGATGAGCAGGTTGATGACGATGAGGATGACCTTGCCCAGCTTGAGGTTGACCGTGCGCTCGTCCACGTTGAGCGTGAAGTTCGGGTCGGTGCCGGTCACGTGCGCGCGGAACGGCTGCACCTGCACCGCGACGGCCGGGATGCTCTGGCCCTTGCACTCGCCGTTGTCGCCCGGGTTGTCGCTGTCGGTGGTGGAGACGTCGAAGCGCGCGCAGTCGGGCGGGATGGCCGGGTCGCCGCCGATGTTTCCGTTGCAGAGCGGCAGCCAGTAGAACACGAGGCTCGTCCACACCTCAGAGCCGGCGACGTTGACGAAGCTGCCCGAGACCGGCTTCAGGTTCATCGAGCCTTCGCTGCGCAGGTAGCTCAAGATGGTGCCGATGTCGTCGAGCACGTGGATGACGGTCTGCACCCAGTCGGGCACGTACTGGTCGATGATGGCCTTGACGATGGCGTTGAGCCACGAGAGCGCGCCGGTGAAGAACTGGCCGCTGATGAGCTGGTCGATCTGGCGGATGATCTTCGCCATCTGCTGCAGGAAGTTCGGCAGCGCCTGCACGATGGAGAAGGTGTGCTTGGTGTACCAGACGCCCGTCACGTCCGGCAGCGGCGGCGGGTTCGGGTCGCAGGTGTGCGTGTTCGGGTTGCAGGTCGTGCCCGCGGTGCACACCGGGCAGACGTCCGTGCACGAGCAGACCTGCGCGCCGGTCGAGGCGCTGCAGAGGCAGTACTGGCCGGCCGGGCAGTTCGGGTTGTTCGGATCGCACTGCGTGTTGGCCGGCGGGACGCACTGGCCGTCGACGCAGTCGTAGCCGAAGGGGCACTGCTGGTCGTTGCCGGCCTGGCAGGAGCCGCCGCCCGTGCTGCTCGTGCAGGTGCCGCCGGAGCAGATCTGGCCGGGCTGGCACTGCGAGTTCACGGTGCAGCCGGTGTTGGTGCCGCTCGCCTGCACGTTGATGGAGAAGGTCACCGAGCCCACGCCGCCGGAGTCGACCTGCGCGGTGCTGATGACGTTGAGCTCGGTCTGCGCCGTGCTGATGACGAACACCTGCGCGGAGCCGTCGGCGCCCGTCTTGGCGTTGGCCGACTTGCTGGAGGTGCCCGAGAACGACGACTTGGCCGTCTGCGGCAGCGCGAAGTCGATCTGCTCACCGGCGATGGGCGCGCCCGTGTCCTGATCGAGCAGGCGGACCTTGAGGCCCACGCTGGTGGAGATGAACATGGTGACCGTGGCGCTGGCCGCGTCGGTGGAGACCTTGGTGTTCGGGCCGCCGACGACCTGGAGCACGCGCTTGACGGGGATGACGTTGATGCTGAAGGCGACGGGGCGCACGTCCGGGTAGGCGGGCGCGCTGACCACGACCTTGAACTGCGTCTTGCTGCCCGCGGTGAGCTTGACCGTCGCGGTGCCGTCGGTGCCCGTCTGCGCGGTGCTCGCGTCGAGCTGGGCGCCGGCAGGATCGCCGTCGTCGATGGCGAAGGCGATGTCGGCGTTCGGCACCGGGCCGATCTGGTTCTGCGCCAGCACCACCTGGAGGTTGCGCACGTCACCCGGGTGGATGGTGAGGACCGCGCTCCCCGAGACCGCGAGGCCGTAGGCCGTGGAGCCAGCGTCTTGCTCCTGCTGCGCGCCCGTGTCTCCACCGCACGCGGCTGTGAAGGCGAGCGCGAGTGAGGCGGCGGCGGCGAGACACCTCTTGAGCGAGGTCATGGGGCTCCCGAGTTCATCGGCACGAGGCCCCCGCGCATCGGAGACCGGTCCTTGGACTTCATGGTACCCGAAGCGCCCTGGATCAGGGGCATCGGTCAGGTAGACGAGTGCCGCGACTTCAGTCGTACCCGGGTCGCACCTTCCCCCACGCGACATTTGGTTGCCGCGCCGCGTCGAGACTGATATCTCCGCGCCGATTTTCGCATCCGGCTTCGCATCGGATCGAGGAGCGCGCACACATGAGCCAGACCTTCCGCATCGAGCAGCAGGACGGCGTCGCCACGGTGTTCATGGATGTTCCGGGCGAGCCCGTGAACACGCTGCGCGCGGACTTCCAGGACGAGTTCACGGCCCTGATGGCGAAGGTGTCCGGCGACGAGGCGATCAAGGCGATCGTGTTCACCAGCGGCAAGCCCGACGGCTTCATCGCGGGCGCCGACGTGACCATGCTGGCGAAGGCCAGGTCTGCGGCCGAGGCGCAGGCGATGTCGCGCGGGGGCCAGGCGGCGCTCGACAAGCTGGAGGAGCTGGGTCAGACCAAGCCCATCGTGGCGGCCATCCACGGCGCGGCCTTGGGCGGCGGGCTCGAGCTCGCGCTGGCGTGCAACTACCGCATCTGCACGGACGACAAGAAGACCACGCTGGGCCTCCCCGAGGTGCAGCTCGGCCTCCTGCCGGGCGCGGGCGGTACGCAGCGGCTGCCGCGGCTCATCGGCATCGCGCAGGCGCTCGACATCATCCTCGCGGGCAAGTCGGTGAAGGCGCCCAAGGCCAAGAAGCTCGGCATCGTCGATGAAGTGGTCGCACGGCCCATCCTGCTCACCATCGCGCGGCAGCGGGCGCTGGAGCTGGCGAGCGGGAAGCTCAAGGTGCAGCGCAAGAAGCTGGACCT
Organism: Deltaproteobacteria bacterium; assembly: GCA_018266095.1. Taxonomy (GTDB): domain Bacteria; phylum Myxococcota; class Myxococcia; order Myxococcales; family 40CM-4-68-19; genus CAIWCD01. The sequence continues at coordinate 1,528 of JAFEBC010000483.1, read as the reverse complement.
CGCGGGCGGCTTGCCCAAGCTGCTCAAGGGGCTCAACGCGGAGGCGCTGCAGCAGGTCGCCCTCGAGGAGAATCCGCTCGGCCGCCGCATCCTCTTCCAGCAGGCCAAGAAGGCGCTCCTGAAGCAGACGCGCGGGCACTATCCGGGGCCGGAGAAGGCGCTCGAGGCCGTGCGCATCGGCGCGGACGAGGGCTTCGAGGCGGGTCTCTTGGCGGAGGCCGAGCGCTTCGGCGAGCTGGTGATGAGCGACGTGTCCAAGCGGCTGCGCGAGATCTTCTTCGCGACCACGGCGCTCAAGAAGGACACGGGCGTCGACGAGGCGGGCGTCACGGGCAAGAAGGTCCAGAAGATCGGCATGTTGGGCGCGGGGCTCATGGGCGCGGGCATCGCGTACGTGAGCGTGGACAACGGCATCTCCGTGCGCCTGAAGGACAAGGACGACGCGGGCCTGGGGCGCGGCTTGAAGCAGGTGAAGGGCCTGTTCGACGAGCAGGTGAAGAAGAAGCGCCTCTCGCGGCGCGAGCTGTCGGACAAGATGGCGCTGGTGTCGGGCGCGACGGACTACTCGGGCCTGAAGAACGCCGAGGTGGTGATCGAGGCCGTGTTCGAGGATCTGAAGGTCAAGCACGCGGTGGTCAAGGACGTCGAGGCCGCGGCGCCGAACGCGATCTTCGCGTCGAACACCTCGAGCCTGCCCATCGGGAAGATCGCGGAGGCGGCGCACAAGCCCGAGAACGTGGTGGGGATGCACTTCTTCTCGCCCGTGAACAAGATGCCGCTGCTCGAGATCATCCGCGCGCCGAAGACCTCGCCGCAGACGGTGGCGACGGTGGTGGCGCTGGGCAAGAAGATGGGCAAGACGGTCATCGTCGTGAACGACGGGCCGGGCTTCTACACGAGCCGCATCCTCGCGCCGTACCTGAACGAGGCGTCGTTCCTGTTGATGGAGGGCGCGGCGGTCGAGGAGCTCGACAAGGCGCTTACGGGGTTCGGCTTCCCGGTCGGGCCGATCCAGCTCCTCGACGAAGTGGGCATCGATGTCGGCGCGAAGGTGGCGCACATCATGTTCGACGCGTTCGGTGAGCGCATGAAGCCGCCGCCCGGGTTCGAGAAGGTGGTCGAGGCCGGGCGCCTGGGGCGCAAGGCGAAGAAGGGCTTCTACGTCTACTCCGAGGAGAAGACGAAGGGGCCCAAGCTCGTGGACGAGACGGTCTATGACCTCCTGCCCAATGGCCGCACGCGCACGCCGGTGGCCGCGGGCGAGGCGGCGGAGCGCTGCGTCTTGCAGATGGTGAACGAGGCGGCGCTGTGTCTGGGCGAGGGCATCCTGCGCACGGCGCGCGACGGCGACATCGGCGCGGTGTTCGGGCTCGGGTGGCCTCCGTTCCGCGGCGGGCCGTTCCGGTACGCGGACGCGCTCGGGGCGCAGACGGTGGTGGACCGCATGCGGCGCTATCAGGAGCGCTTCGGCGTGCGCTTCACGCCGGCGCCGCTGCTCGTGGAGATGGCGAAGACGGGGCGGAAGTTC
>JAFEBC010000482.1 GCA_018266095.1 Deltaproteobacteria bacterium | reverse complement strand
GTGGCGCATCCTCTTGGAGACGCTCGGCGTGACGCTCTCCCGCAACGCGCGCGCGCGGGCGCTGCAACTGCCGGCGTGGAACGAGGCGCTCTCCCTGCCGCGGCCGTGGGACCAGCAGTGGTCGCTGCGCCTGCAGCAGATCCTGGCCTACGAGACGGACCTGCTCGAGTACCCGGACCTCTTCGACGGCTCGCCCGTGATCGCCTCGAAGGTGGCGGAGCTGTCGCGCGAGGCGATGGCGGAGCTGAATCGCATCGTGGACATGGGCGGCGTGAAGGCGGCCATCGAGTCCGGCTACATGAAGTCCGCGCTGGTGCAGTCGATGGGCAAGCGCGTGCGCGCCATCAACAGCGGCGAGCAGGTCGTGGTCGGGATGAACAAGTGGACGGAGGGCCTCCCGTCACCTCTGCAGGCGGGCGCGGATGGCGGGCTCTTCAAGCACGACGAAGAGGCTGTGCGCGAGACGCTGGCGCAGCTCGAGAAGACGCGGCGCGAGCGCGATCCGGTGCGCGTGAAGAACGCGCTGGCGAAGCTGGAAGAGGCCGCGCAGTCGGGGGCGTCCATGATGGAGCCGTCGATCGAGTGCGCGCTCGCGCGTGTGACCACGGGCGAGTGGGCGCGGACCTTGCGCGGCGTGTTCGGTGAGTACCGTCCGCCGACGGGCGTGGAAGGACAGAAATTGGGCTTGGAGAGCGCGCGCGTGGACGAGCTGCGCAAGCGTGTCGAGGCGCTCACGCACAAGCTGGGACACCGGCCGCGGCTGGTCGTGGGGAAGCCCGGGCTCGACGGCCACTCCAACGGCGCCGAGGTCATCGCCGTGTCCGCGCGCCACGTGGGCTTCGACGTCGTGTACTCGGGCATCCGCCTGAGCCCCGAGGAGATCGCGCAGTCGGCAGTGGAGGAGGGCGCGGACCTCATCGGCGCGTCGATCCTGAGCGGCTCGCACCTGGAGCTCGCGGACCAGCTCATGGCCTGCCTGCGCGCGCACAAGGCCGAGCAGCGCATCGCCGTGGTCTTCGGCGGCATCATCCCCACGGGCGACTTCGCGGCGCTGAGAGAGAAGGGCGTGCTGGAGATCTTCACGCCCGCCGACTACAGCGTGCTCGACATCATGGCGGCGATGGTGTCGGTGCTCGAGAAGCGCGCGTGAGCGAGGAGATTCCGCAGCTCTGCGCGGACGCGCTCGGGCTCGACAAGTCGGCCGTCGCCCGTGTGCTGTCGCTCTTCGAGGACCAGCGGCCTGAGGCGATCGACGCGCGCATCGCGATCTCCGCTGAGCTGATCCCTCACCGCGCCCGCCGAGCTACCGTCCTCGGCCTGACCGGAACGCCCGGCTCGGGGAAGTCCTCGCTGCTCGCGCGCCTCGCGCCGATGCTCATCGCGGGCGATCCGAAGTTCTCCGTGGCCGTGCTCGCCGTCGACCCGTCGAGCCAGATCTCGGGCGGCGCGCTGCTCGGCGATCGCACCCGCATGCGCGCACCGCCCGGCGAGAAGCGCCTGTTCTTCCGCAGCCAGGCCAGCGCCACCGCGCTCGGCGGCCTGGGGCCCTCGACGTTCCAGGCGTGCCGTGCGCTCTCATGGCTGTTCGACTGCGTGCTCATCGAGACCGTCGGCGTGGGCCAGGCCGAGTCCGACATCCGCCACCTCGCCGACCGCGTGTACCTCGTGCTCCAGCCGCTCGCGGGCGACGAGGTGCAGTTCCTCAAGGCCGGCATCCTCGAGGTGCCGCACGCCTTCGTGCTCAACAAGTGCGACGAGCCGAGCGCGCAGCGGAGCGCCCAGGCGTTGCGCGCCACCATCGGCCTCGCGCGGCCGGACGCGCCCGAGGGCATCCCCACCTTCGAGACCAGCGCCCGCACCGGCGCGGGCTTGCCATCGCTCCTCACCGAATTCCAGCACGCGATCGCGCGCGGCCCCGTGCTGGACGATCGCACCCGCGACGCACACTTCTTCAACGCGTGGGTGCAGGACGAGTGGGGACGGCGCGGAGTCGCGGCGTTGCAGGCTGCGGGTGGAGCGGGGCCGCTCCTGTCGCGAGGCTTCGATCAGGCGCAGCGCGAGTTCGATCGCGCGAAGGGTGAACCACAACAGCAAAATCAAAAGCTCTGACACGGAGGCGCGGAGCCGCGGAGGGTTTGATGCTTCATCCGGAGTGTCGCGCCGGGCGCCGAACCCCTCCGCGTCTCCGCGCGTCCGCGTTGAAGCAGTTGCAGTTGCCGTTTCTCTTGCCGCACCACGTCAACTTCCCCTTGCGCGCAGCCCCGCAACCGGCGATCAATCCGCGACCACTCGGGAGTCCACATGCCTTTCGATCCGCAGGCCAGCTTCGGCAAGTCGCTCTTCTTCGGCGAGATCCTCCAGGACCAGATCTTCCCTTTCCCCGAGATGGACGCCGCGCAGGCCGACACGGTCCAAGCGATCGTCGACCAGTGCAAGAAGGCCCTCGGCGGCATCGACTCCAAGAAGCTCGACCGCGCCGGCGAGATGCCGCCCGAGCTGCTCCAGCAGTTCCGCGACTTGGGCCTCTTCAGCCTCATCATCCCCGAGGAGTTCGGGGGCCTGGGCCTCTCGATGATGGGCTACGCGCGCGTCTTGCAAGAGCTCTCCGGCATCGACGGCTCGGTCGCGCTCACCGTCGGCGCGCACTCGTCCATTGGCCTCAAGGGCCTCCTCCTCCACGGCACGCAGGAGCAGAAGGCCAAGTACTTCCCGCGCCTCGCCACCGGCGAGCTCATCGCCTGCTTCTGCCTCACCGAGCCCGGCAGCGGCAGCGACGCGTACTCGATCAAGACCAAGGCCGAGAAGACGCCGGACGGAAAGCACTACATCCTCAACGGCCAGAAGCTCTGGATCACCAACGGCGGCTTCGCCGACTTCTTCACCGTCTTCGCCAAGACCTCGCCCGACACCGAGGGCAAGAAAGGCGCCGTCACGGCCTTCGCGGTCACGCGCGACATGGGCGGCGTCACGCACGGCCCGCACGAAGACAAGATGGGCGTGCGCGCGTCGGCCACCAACGCGGTCTTCTTCGAGAACGTGAAGGTGCCCGTCGAGAACGTGATCGGCCAGGAGGGCAAGGGCTTCAAGGTCGCCATGTCCATCCTGAACCACGGTCGCAGCGGCCTGGGCGCGGGCTCGACCGGCGGTCAGAAGAAGCTCCTCCAGGGCGCCATCGAGTGGACCAAGACGCGCAAGCAGTTCGGCCGGCCCATCTCGAGCTTCGGCCTCGTGAAGGAGAAGCTCGCTCGCATCGCGGTCAACACCTACGCGACCGAATCGCTCACGTACCTCATCGCCGCCACCATCGATCAGGGCGGCCAGGACTACTCGGTCGAGGGCGCGGCCACCAAGGTCTTCGCCAGCGAAGCGCTCTGGTTCGCCGTGGACGAAGGCGTGCAGATGGCGGGCGGCATGGGCTTCATGCGCGACGAGCCCTGGGAGCGCGCGATGCGTGACGCCCGCATCAACCGCATCTACGAGGGCACCAACGAGATCAACCGCCTCTACGTCGGACTCACCGGCATGCAGGCGCCCGGCGAATTCCTGAAGGGCCTGGGCAAGGAGCTCTCGCAGGTGATGAACGCGCCCATCAAGAGCTTGGGCATGTTCAATCAGATCCGCGACGACCTGCGAAACTACGCCGAGCGCAAGGTGCGCCAGACGGTGCCGTACGATCGCGCGCAGGTCACCAAGGCGCACGAGTCGCTGCGCCGCCAAGTGGGCCAGATCGAGGACATGGTGCAGACCTTCGCGTCGCTCGTAGAGACCACGCTGCGGCGGCACGGGAAGGAGATCATCGAGAAGCAGTTCGCCACCAAGCGCGTGGCCGACATCGCCATCGACCTGATGGCCTCGCTCGCGGTGATCTCGCGCACCACCTCGCTCATCCACAAGCGCGGCATCGACAAGTGCCAGAACGAGCTGCAGATGACGCAGGCGTTCTGTCACGACGCGCGGCGCCGCATCAACGCGGCCTTCCGCTCGGCGAACCGGAACAACGACGAGGAGTTGAAGAGCGTCGCGGACCACGTGCTCGAGCACGGGGCGGAGCAGAACGACATCTTGCGGCGGGACTGACCATGCGCAAGGTCGTCCTCTTCTCCGCGCTCCTCATCGCCGGGCTCATCGCGTCGCAGCTCCTCCTGCCGCCCTCGAGCGGCCACGGCGCGGGCGTGCACACCGCGGTTCGCCTGCTGACCACGCTCTGCCTCGGCTTCATCATGATCCACGTCGGCCTCGAGTTCGAGGTCGACAAGTCGCGCCTGCGCGAGCTGGGCTGGGACTACTTCGTCGCCGCCACCGCCGCCGCGTTCCCCTGGGTCTTCTCCACGCTCTACTTCGTCTTCGCGCTCCACGATCGCGCTGAGTGGGGCTCGCTCAAGATGTGGGAGCAGATGCTGCTCGCGGGCCGCTTCGCCGCCCCCACCTCCGCCGGGATCCTCTTCTCCATGCTCGCCGCCGCCGGTCTCGCTGGCACCTGGCTCTTCCAGAAGGCGCGCGTGCTGGCCATCTTCGACGACCTCGACACCGTCCTGCTCATGGTGCCGCTGCAGATGATGCTCATCGGCCTGCGCTGGGAGCTGGGCCTCGTGGTGCTGGTGATGGCCGCGCTCCTCTGGGTCGGCTGGCGCTTCCTGCACCAGATCAAGTGGCCGACCACCTGGCCGTTCGTGCTCGGATACGCGCTGGCGCTGGTCGCCCTCACCGAGGGCCTCTATGTGTGGACCGGCTGGCTCCCGGGCGTGATGGCCATCCACGTCGAGATCCTCCTGCCCGCGTTCGTGCTCGGCTGCGTGCTGGTGCAGCCGCACGGCGCCCACTCGCACGACAAGGAGGAGGGCAAGGAGATCGCGCCGCCCGACGCCAGCGAGCAGCGCGCGAGCACGATCGTGTCGTCGGTGTTCATGGTGCTGGTCGGCCTGTCGATGCCGCCGATCGCGGGCTCGCTGGGCGGGATGTCGTGGGGCACGCTGGCGCTGCACGTGCTCGTGGTGACGCTGCTCGGCAATCTGGGAAAGATGTTCCCGGTGTTCTGCTATCGAAAGGACGCGACGCTGCGCGAGCGGCTGGCCTTGGCCATCGGCATGTGGCCGCGCGGCGAGGTGGGCGCGGGCGTGCTGGTGGTGTCGCTCGGCTACGGGATCGCTGGCGCGCCCATCGCGGTGGCCACGCTGTGCCTCGCGCTCAACCTGGTGCTCACCGGCGCCTTCATCGCCTGGGTCAAGGTGCTGCTCGCCGCGCCCAAAGCGGCCTGACCAGTTCGCCAACTGCCCGTCATCGTTGGGCAACTTCAAGACTGCGCGCCTGTGCAGCCCCTGGAACTTCTCTTCGCTCTGTCGGGGCAGTCTGCTAGCGTAGGCGGACCGCATCGCGAGGAATCGGCTTGAGAAACCCTGTGTCGCACAGCTTCGCCGGACCATCGCCAGAGGGGGACCGGTGACCGCAGCCCGGCTTCCGAAGCGCGAGGTGTTGCTCCTGCGCGGCGGCACGGTGATCACGATGGACCGCCAGCGCAGCGTCGTGCGCGCGGATGTGCTCGTGGTCGACGGGCGCATCGACAAGGTGGCCAAGAGCCTGCGGCCGCCCAAGGGCGCGCGGGTCATCGAGTGCGAGGGCCGCGCGGTGATGCCGGGGCTCATCCAATCGCACGTGCACCTCTGTCAGGTCCTCTTCCGCAACCAGGCCGACGGGCTCGAGCTGCTCGACTGGCTCAGCCAGCGCATCTGGCCGTTCGAGGCCGCGCACGACGAGCGCTCGCTGGGGCACTCGGCGCGCTTGGGAATCGCGGAGCTCCTGCTCGGCGGCACCACCGGCATCGTCGACATGGCCACGGTGCGGCACACGGGCGCCGTGATGCAGGCCGCGCTCGACTCCGGCATCCGCTACACCGGCGGCAAGTGCCTCATGGACCAGGGCTTCGAGGGCCTGCGCGAGGACACGCGCGCCGCGCTCAAGGAGACCGAGGCCTTGGGGAAGGAGTGGCACGGCCAGGACGACGGGCGCATCCGCTACGCGCTGTGTCCGCGCTTCGTGCTCTCGTGCACCAAGCCGCTGTGGAACGAGGTGCGCTCGCTCTCGGAGAAGAACGGCTGGACGGTGCACACGCACGCGAGCGAGAACCGCGCGGAGGTGGCCGCGGTGCGCAAGGCCGTGGGCGACGACAACATCGCCTGGTTCCACCGCATCGGCCTCACGGGCGAGCGGCTCGTGCTCGCGCACTGCGTGCACTTGTCGGAGCGCGAGGAAGAAATTCTCTCTGCGACGGCGACCACGGTCGTGCACTGTCCGGGCGCGAATCTGAAGCTGGCGAGCGGCCTCTCTCCCGTGCCGCGCCTGCTGCAGAAGGGCGCGCACCTCGCGCTCGGCGGTGACGGCGCTCCCTGCAACAACACGCTCGACGCGTTCCACGAGATGCGCCTCGCAGCCACGCTGCACTTGCCCGCGTTCGGCCCGCGCGCGCTGCCTGCCTCCGAGGTGCTGGCGATGGCCACGCGCAACGGCGCCCGCGCGCTCGGCATCGAGGATCAGGTCGGCTCCATCGAGGCCGGCAAGCGCGCCGACCTGGCCGTGCTCGAGCTCACGCGCCCGCACTTCGTGCCGCTCGGGCCCGACCTGCACGCCACCATCGTCTACTGCGCCAAGAGCAGCGACGTCACCGACACCATCGTGGACGGGCGGCACCTCGTGCGCGGACAGAAGCTCGTCTCGCTCGACGCCGCGTCCCTCGCCGAGAACGCGTCCGCAGAGCTGGCCCGACTCACCAAGCGCCTCTAAGCCCGCGCGAGGAACTCATGGACTCTTCGATCGTCGTCGAGTGGGTGCACATCCTGTTGCGCTGGTTCCACATCTTCACCGGCATCCTGTGGATCGGCTCGACCTGGTACTTCACCTGGCTCGACTTCCGCGTGCGCGAGGCGGCCGAGAAGCGCGGCGACGGCGCGCCGGTGTGGATGGTGCACAGCGGCGGCTTCTATCGCGTGGAGAAGCTGACGGCGCCGGACGTGAACCCGGGCGAGCTGCACTGGTTCAAGTGGGAGGCGCTCTTCACGCTCATCAGCGGCCTCCTCTTGCTCGGCCTCGTCTACTACATGGGCGGCGCGCTGCTCGACTCGGACGTGTCGAACCTCACCGAGGGCAAGGCGATCGCGTTGTCGCTCGGAGTGCTCGTCGGTGGCTGGGTCGTCTACGACCTGTTCTGGCTCTCGCCGCTCGGCAAGAACGAAGCGGTCGGCGCCGTGCTCGGCTACGCGGCCGTGATGGGCGTGGTGTGGGTGCTCCTGCACCAGTTCGCGCCGCGCGCCGCGTACATCCACGTGGGCGTGCTCTTCGGCACCATCATGACCACCAATGTGTGGATGCGCATCCTGCCCGCGCAGCGCCAGCTCGTGGCCGCGCTCAAGGACAAGCGTCCGCCCGACCAGACGCTCGCGGCCCGCGCCAAGCAGCGCAGCAAGCACAACACGTACCTTGTGGTGCCGCTCGTCTTCACCATGATCTCGAACCACTTCCCCACGCAGACCTACGCGAGCGACCACGCGTTCGCGGTGATCGGCGTGCTCATCCTCGGCGGCTGGATCGTCGCCGGCTTCGTGCGCGGCAAGGTGTAGTTCGTACACGAAGCAGCTCGCTCACTCTGGAGAATCCACATGGCGTCCTCGTTGAATCCTGAGCTCACCCGCGACCTTCTGGCGAAGCTGCGCGCGTCGAACCTGGCCTTCGTCAGCGACTATCCCGGCGAGTCCGGCGCGCGGCAGCCGGTGCACACGGTGTACGGTGGCGCGCACCTGTTCAAGGGCGACACCGCGAAGAAGATGGGCGCCATCGCGCTCAAGTCGCTCGACGAGTACTTCCCGGACGACGTCGTCTTCGGGCACACGTTCGGCCTCGGCGCGCACGCGTCCATCGT
>JAFEBC010000481.1 GCA_018266095.1 Deltaproteobacteria bacterium | reverse complement strand
GGCCACCGTCTGCCCCACGTCCACCGCGCGCGAGACCACGATGCCGTCGATGGGCGAGACGATCTTGGTGAACGCCAGGTTCACCGCCGCCGTGTCGCGATCGGCCTTGGCCTGCAGCACCAGCGCCTTCACGCCCGAGAGCGCCGCCGCGTTGGCCTCGCGCGTGGCCGTGGCCGTGTCCAGATCCGCCTGCGACACGAGCTTGTTGTCGAACAGCTCCTTGGTGCGCTTCTCCTGCCGCACGGAGTCGTTCAGCGTGGCCTGCGCCTTCTCCACGTTGGCCTTCGCCGACGCGAGCCCGGCCTCGGCGCGCTCCAACTGCGCACGGAAGAGGCGCGGATCGATCTCCGCCAGCACCTGGTTCTTCTTTACCAGCGAGTTGAAGTCCACGAACAGCCTGGCGATGGTCCCGCTCACCTGCGAGCCGATGTTCACGGTGACGATCGCCTCCACGTCGCCCGTCGCCGACACCTGCTCCACCACCGGCCCGCGCGTGACGGTGTCGGTGCGGAACGGGTCGGCCTTCTTGCCGCCGCAGGCCGCGAGCGCAGAGGCGGCCACGAGGCAGGCGAGGGAGCGAACGAGCGGGGCGCGCAAGCGATGGACCTCCAGAGTGGACTGACGCCGCGAACCTAATGACCGCGCTGGGATGGGTCAACGCGGGGCACCCAACCGAAACATGGATTCAACAATCGTTGCAAAGACATGCATTTCAGTCGACCTACGTCGGATTCTTGTCGTCCGCTTAACGGGAACGCCGGGCAGTGTGTCAGACTCTTGCACCGAGCGAGCGTCCGCTCCGGAGGAACCGATGTCTGCGAAGTCTGCGCTGGCCGCGTTGATCCTGTCGCTCCTCTTCGTGCCCGCCGCTGCGTCCGCGCAGCAGCTCGTCGTCAACTCGGTGGAGGGCTCGGCCACCGCCACGCCGAAGGGGCAGGGGCCCGCGCTGCTCATCAAGGCCGGCTCTGTGCTGCACCGCGGGGACACCGTCGAGACCTACGACGGGAGCAAGCTCGAGGTGAAGCTCGCCACCGGCACCGTCGTGCGTCTGGGCCCGAACACGAAGATCGCCGTCGACGAGCTGGGCGGCGAGGGCGGCCGCTTCCACGCGCGCCTCTTCGTCGGCAACGTCTGGGCGAAGGTGGCCAAGCTGTTCGGCAAGCAGCACTTCGAGCTCGAGGCCGAGAACGCGGTCGCAGGCGTGCGCGGCACCGAGTTCACCGTGGGCACGGGCGCGAGCGGCTCGAGCGTGCGCGTGCTCGAGGGCGTCGTCGAGGTGAAGGACGCGAAGTCCGGCTGGCTCCACCGCGTCGAGCCCGGCCACGAGCTGAACTTCCGCCGTGGCGAGAAGCCGCTGCCGCCGCGCGTCTTTGATGTCGCGCTGGCCACGGGTGACCCGCTCCTGCGCTGGGCCAAGGAGAAGCCGGTCAAGCTCAAGGAGCCGCCCAAGGAAGAGAAGCCGAAGGACGACAAGCTCGAACCGAAGCCCGCGCCCGAGGACAAGAAGAAGGACGATCAGCCGCCGCCCAAGGCCGACGACAAGAAGACGAGCGCGGAGACTCCGCACGTGTGGGATCCACACCAGGGCTCGGCGCTGCCCGCGCGGCCAGAGGTGAACCCGCCTGCATCGCCCGCTGAGCTCGCCAAGGACGCGTCGGGCACGGGCGGCGCCGACAAGAGCGACAGGGCGGCCGATCGCGCCGATCAGAAGGCCGAGAGGAAGCAGCGCGTGCACGAGCGCGAACGCGTGCACCGGGGGCAGAAGGGGCAGTAGAGACAGTTCCTGTTCGTGCTTCCATCGAAGCCTCGTGCTCGAGTGGAGACTCACCGCAGAGACACAGAAGCGCTGAAGTTGGTTGGCGTGAACTTCCGCGTTTCGGCGCCTCTGCGGTGAGTGATCGGGCGAGCACCAAGCCCGATCGAAGCAACTGAGATCGAGGCTCACCTGAGCCCGAGCAGCTTCACCACCAGCGCGCGCGTGACGTCGTCGATGGGCGCGTTCTGCAACAGCGCGCGCGCCCACGTCATCGTCTCGGGATCGACCTCGCGATCGTACGTGAGCTTCTCCAGCTCGCTCCCCTTGCGCGACGGGTGAAACGACGCGAGCCGCGCCGTGCGCACGCCCTCGTCCTGCTTCCACTCGACCGCGCGGTCGACCACCGTGAGCTGCACGTGCACGAGGCCCTTGCCCACCGCCGACCACAGGAACAGATCGCACCCGTCCGGCCCGCGGAACCAGCGCTGCGACTCTCCCGGGCGCTGCCGCAGGAGCGCCGGGTTCACCTCACGGAGTTGCGCGCCCTTCTCCGTCAGGCGCGCTAGGATGTCGTCACCGTGGCGAGTCACACCTCCAAGATAGCGCTGCTGCTCGCCCTTGGGTGCAGCACGCTCGCCGCGCGCGCAGAGGGTCCGATGACCGCGTTCGATCCGAAGGCCTGGGAGACCGCGCTGCTCGCCGAGCGCAAGCAGACGGCGGAGGCGTTCAAGGACGGCAAGAAGAGCCCGTACGCGGCCATCGCGCGCTTCGACTTCAAGGGCGATGCGTGGATGACGTTCGGCTCCGCGAAGGACTGCGACGTGCCGCTCGAGGGCCTGTCGGCGCACCACGCGCGCGTGCAGGTCCAGGGCGACTCCTTCGTCATCGAGGCGCTCGACGCGGACGCGACGTTCGTGGCGAAGGGTGTCGCGGCCGACGCGCGCACCGCCAGGCTCGGCCCCGGCGGCGCGAAGCTCGAGCTCGGCCGCTACGTGCTGCGCCTCTCGCACCAGAACTTCCCGGCCGCGGTCGTGCTCGATCCGCAGAGCCCCAGGCTCGCAGAGGGCAAGCCGCCGCAGTGGTTCGCGCCCGACGTGAAGTTCCGCGTCACGGCGCACCTGGAGCGCGATCCCAAGCCGCGCGAGGAGATCGTCATGTCCACGCGCGGCAACAAGCGCCACGCGCTGCGCCTGGGCAAGCTCGAGTTCACGCTCGAGGGCAAGCCGCTCTCGCTCACCGCGCTGCGCCTGCTCGAGCCCGGCAACGGCGAGGCCAGCGTGTCCATCTTCTTCCGCGATCTGACCACCGGCCACGAGAGCTATCCGGTCGGTCGCTACATCGACGCGGAGGCCGTGCCCGGCCACGACGGCGACTACACGCTCGACTTCAACGCCGCCTACAACCCCACCTGCGCCTTCTCGCAGCTCTACAACTGCCCCATCCCGCCGCGCGAGAACCGGCTCGACGTGGCCGTGCGCGCGGGCGAGCGCGATCCGGGGAACCACTGATGATGTCCGATCTGATCGACTCCGGCCTGTCCAGCTTCCTGCTCGCGCTGGTGCTCTGGGCGGGCGCCACGCTGGTCTCGCGCGCTGCCTTCAAGCGCCGCGGTGAGCTCTGGGCCCGCCAGCTCCACGAGGACCTCGCCACGCCGGGGCGGCTGCTCCTCATCTACATGGCCGCGCGCCTGGGCCTGATGGTCGTGGTCGAGACCGCGCATCCCGACGCGTTCCGCGCGCTGCGCTTCTGCACGCACCTCTTCGGCGGCGTCGCGGCCCTGCGCCTCATCGACGCCGCCTTCTTCGCGGTCCTGCGCTCGCGCGGCGTGGAGGGCATGCCGCGCATCCTGCGCTCGCTGACCGTCTGGCTCCTCACCTTCCTCATCGCGGGCATCGCCACCCGCCTGGAGTACAAGTTCGATCTGTCGAGCCTCTTCGCCACCTCTGCGCTGCTCTCGGTGGTGCTCGGCTTCGCGCTGCAGGAGCCGCTGGGAAATCTCTTCGCCGGCCTCACGCTCAACGCCGAGCATCCGTTCGAGCCCGGCGACTGGATCACGTTCAACAAGTGGACCGGCAAGGTGCTCGACGTGGGCTGGCGCTCGACGCGCCTGGAGACGCTCGACGACGACGAGATCCTGGTGCCCAACAGCTTCATCTCGCGCGAGGTGGTGCAGAACCACTCGCGGCCTGGCCTCAAGGACTGCGTCGAGCTCGAGCTGCGCCTCGACCAGGAGGTCGCGCCCGGGAAGGCCAAGCGCGTGCTGCTCGAGGCCATCGCGCGCTGCCCGCTCGTGCTGAACGATCCCGCGCCCATCGTGCAGCTCAAGGAGTTCCACGACAACGGCGTCGACTACCGCCTGCGCTTCTTCACCGCCACCTACGAGGTGGAGCGCGCCGCGCTGGATCAGGTGCAGCAGGCCGCCTGGTACGCCTTCCGCCGCGAGAACATCGAGATCCCCTACCCGCAGACGCAGCTCAGCTTCCGCGAGCGCACGCACGAGGCCGACGAGCGCCGCGCGCGCGAGAACCTGGCCGAGTCCGAGGACCTGCTGGGGCGCATCGACTTCGTGGCCGCGCTCAGGCCCGAAGCGCGGCGCCTGCTCTCCTCCCACGCCACCTTCAAGGACTTCGGCCCCGGCGAGGCCGTCGTCACGCAGGGCGATCAGGGCGACACGCTCTTCCTCGTGGCCCGCGGCGAGGTCTCCGTGCGCGTGAAGGTCGACGGCGTCGACAAGGAGGTCACGCGGCTCTCGCGCGGCGCCTTCTTCGGCGAGATGGCCATGCTCACCGGCGAGCCGCGCACCGCCACCGTGGTCGCCATCGGCGACGCTTCGCTGCTCACCGTCGATCGCGACGCCTTCTCGCGCGTGTTCGCCGCCGACCCGAGCGTGATGGAAGAGCTCGCCGTGATCATCGCCGGCCGCAAGGCCCAGCTCGCCAGCACCAAGGCCGCGGGCGGACCGATCGCGCAGCCCGAGACGCAGGGCTTGCTCAGCCGGATCCGCTCCATCTTCGGCAAGAAGGGCTAGAGCAAAACCTTCACAGGAAGGAAACAAGGAAGGGCTTGCTGGCGAGGAATCCAGCACCTCTTTCCTTCTTTCCTTCCTGTAAGCAGTTGCTTTGCCTAGTCCGTCGGCTTCAGCGGCAGCGAGAACCAGAACGTCGCGCCCATGCCCTTCGCCGACTCGGCCCACATCCGCCCGCCGTGCCGGTGCACGATGCGCTGACAGGTCGCCAGCCCGATGCCCGTGCCCGGGAACTCCTTGGCGGTGTGCAGCCGCCCGAACGGCGTGAACAGGCGCATCGCCTGCGTCATGTCGAAGCCCGCGCCGTTGTCGCGCACGAAGAACGTCTGCTGCCCCTCGACCACCACGCCCATGCCCATCTGCACCAGCGGCGAGTCGACCTTGCCCGAGTATTTGACGGCGTTCGAGAGCAGGTTCTCCACCACCACGCGCATCAGCGCCGCGTCGGCGTTGGCCGGCATCTCGGTGGCCACCTCGAAGCGGACCCGGTGCGCCTCCTGCTCCGCGATCACGTCCCGCGCGAGCGAGTGCAGGTTGATCTCCTGCCGCGTCAGCGCCGTGCGCGACACGCTCGCCAGCCGCAGGAGGTCGCCGATGAGCCCGTTCATGCGGTGCGACGCGCTCAGGATGTGGTCCACGTAGCGCTTGCCGGTCGGGCTCAGGATCGAGCTCGCGTCCGACTTGAGCAGATCCGCGAAGCCCAGCACCTGCCCGAGCGGATTGCGCAGGTCGTGCGACACCGAGGCCGAGTACGCCTCCAGCTCCTTGTTGGTGGCCTCGAGCTGCGCCGTGCGGTCGCGCACGCGCCGCTCCAGGTCCGCGTAGACCTCGACGTTCTCCATCGCCACCGAGGTGGAGTCGGCCAGCGCTTGGATGAGCTCGACCTCGTCGGCCGTGGCCGTGTGCGGCGTGGCCCAATAGTTCCCGATGGCCGCGATCGGCGCTTCCTTGCGCACCGGCACCATCACCAGGCTCTTCACGAACGTGGGCCGGTACGCGTCGTGCGGGACGCGCGCGTCGGCGTAGATGTCGGGGATGACCACGTGCTCCTTGTGCGTCATCGACCAGCCGCTGATGCACGCAGAGAGCGGGAACCTGTGGCCCTTCCACAGCGGCGCGATCGCGTCCTCGTCGAAGTAGAAGCACTGATCGCCGTCGCGCAGCACGAAGGTCGCACCATCGGCGCCGTTGATCTGCCGGGCCACCGTGCGCACCACCTGCGCGATCTGCTCCAGCGTGCGGCAGCGCGAGAGCTCCTTCACCGCCGTCACCAGCCGCGACATCGACGACCCGTGCGCGCGCCGGTCGATGGCGTCGAAGTGACGCTGCACCACGCGCGGCAGCTTCCAGGGCTCGTCCTTGCGCACGAAATCATCGGCACCCGCGGAGATGCACTTGCGCTCGAGCTCCTCGCCTTGCGTCGCGCAGAAGAACACGAACGGCACCGTCGGATTCAGCGCGCGCGCGTGCTCCAGCGCCGCCAGGCCCGAGAAGCCGGGCACCTCGTGATCGGAGAGGATGAGATCGTACCCACCGCGAGCACACGCCTCGACGAACGCCTCACGCTCCGAGGCAACGTCGACGCGAGTGCCCGCGCCGTCCTGCGACAACACCTCGCGCGCGAGCTCGGCCGAGCCGAGATCGTCCTCGAGGAAGAGCACTGTCCGAAGATGAGGCATGTCGGTCCCTCCCGTGTATCGGCACCATGAACCGTGATCTTGAACCAGGATCAGGCTGGGCCGCCAGATCCCAGGTGCTCCAAACGGCTACACGCCCTTACCCGCAAGCCCGCGGTTGCACAGGCGTAACCGGTGATCACGCTCCGTGTCACCGATTCGCACATTTCAGATGTGTCCAAACGGACCTCAAGCCTCGGCTCCAGACGGCCACGAACGCCGCAGGGCCCAGGGCGCTGCGCGACTCAGTACCGCGTGACCTCGGGCTCGACCTCGCGGCTCCACGCGTCGATGCCGCCCGTCAGCGAGAGCACGCCCGCGTAGCCCATCTGCTCCAGCGCCTGCGCGGCCCGGAAGCTGCGCACGCCGTGATGGCAATAGACGACGATGGGCTGCCCCTTCTCGGCCTTCACCTTCTCCACCGCGTGCGGCCACGTCGTCAGCGGCAACAGCGCGCTCGTGCCCGCGATGCTGGCGCGCTCGGCCTCCCACGGCTCGCGCACGTCGAGCAGGTAGACCTTCTCCTTCTTCATGCGCGCGGCGAGCTCGGGGGCGGTGATCAGTTGGGGCATGGCGTTCAGTCCTTACTGGCGCAGCTTCTTGCGCATGGTGCGTCGCACGGTGTCGTAGCCGAGATCGCGGTAGAGGTCGCGGGCGCGCCGGTTGTTGCCGGCCACGGAGAGCTCGATGTGGCCGATGCCCTTGGCCTGCGCCTCCGTCTCCGCCTTGTTCATCAAGAGCCGCCCCAGGCCCTGGCCGCGCGCCTCGCGCACGAGGCCCATGGTGGTCACCTCCAGCACGCGCTGGCCCAGGCCGTCGACCTTCTCGGTGAGCCACAGGTGGCCGAGGAAGCTGTTGTCGTCGCCCTCGAGGATGAAGAGCTGCGCGCCCGGCGCCACGAAGCCCGCCTGCGACACGCCGCGCATCGCCAGCATCGCCGGCCAGCGGGTGCGGAAGAGGGCCCGCTCGGCGTCCGTGATCTCGCCGAGCGCGTCGGCCTCTGTGTCGAGATCGAGCGCGACGAAGTGCTGATAGTCCCTGGGCTCGAAGGGTCGCAAGTGAGGCATGGGCGGGTCATAGCGGAACTGCCGCCCTCATGGAAGCCGCCCGCGAATCAAGCTGTCAGACCCCTTCGTTATCCTGCGAACATGGCCGCCCCCCTTGCGTTCAGGCGGCCGATGGGGTTTGAGAGGCGGTCCGCATCCTCGCGGGCACGACAGGGAGCACACGGAAGTGGCGCGCAACGACAAGGGACGGGGGCCTCGCGGTCCGCAGCAGCAGGGGCAGGGTCGCCCGCAGCAGCAGCATGGCCGTCCGCAGCAGGGCGGTGGCGGTGGCGGCGGTGGCATCGGCTGGACGCAGGTGCGCGATTCGGTGCGCCGCGACGTCGAGCTGGCCGCGTCCACGCTGGCCTTCGCGCAGACCTTGGGCCAGCGGCTCGACGGCCAGCGCCGCCTGTTCAACGACTTCCCGCGCGTGATGGAGGAGCTGCGCTCGGGCGCGCTCGAGCGTCTGTTGGGCGCGATGTCGCGTCTGTACGAGGGCGGGCCGAACGTGCTCGATCTCGCGCGCTTCCTGCGCGATCTCCCTCTGGCCACCGCGCACCTGGCGATGGCCGAGGAGCGCGCGCGCAAGCAGGCGCTGGCCAACCAGGCGCAGCGCGAGGCCAAGCTGAAGGCGCCCACAGGAGAGGCCGCGAAGACGGCGACCGAGCCCGCGCAGGCTGAGGCGCACGCGGACGCAGGCGCGGACGCCAACGCTGACGCGAACGCTGACGCGAACGCAAACGCAAACGCTGACGCGAACGCTAACGCTAACGCCAACGCAAACGCTAACGCCAACGCAAACGCTGACGCCAACGCAAACGCAAACGCAAACGCTGACGCAAACGCTGACGCAAACGCGAACGCGAACGCTGACGCCAACGCTGACGCCAACGCCGCCGCCGCGCCCGCCCCCTCCGCTCCTCCCCCCGCGGAGCACGCCGCCCTCTCTCCCCGTCTCGAGCTCCGCTCGCGCCTGCTCACCGCCGCGCCCGAGCTGGCCAAGGCGTTGAACAGCTACCGCCGCGTCGTCGCCACCATCCGCCGCGCGGCCAGCCCGCGTCGCGCACCGGGGCCGTGGCGCAGCGATCGCGAGGTCTTCGATCAGGCCCAGCCGGCCGTCGACTTCGCGCAGAAGATCGTCGACGCCTACTCCGAGGCCTGGAACGATCCCTCGTTCGCCAAGGGCACGCACGACGCCGTGGCCGCCGAGGTCGACCGCTTCCTCGCCTGGACGCAGCTCGCGCGCTACAGCGAAGTGGCCGCGCCCGCGCCCAGCGCACCGCCGCGCACCGATCGCAAGATCATCGCGCCGCGGCCCGAAGACCTGAAGCCCGCTCTAGACGCGCCGACTGCCGATGCAGCGGCGACGCCCGAGTCGAAGTCAGACGAGCCCAAGAACGAAAGCGAATCGGCAGCCGCAGCCACGGGCGCCGAAGCCGCACCGGCCTAGGTAAACACTCGCAACTTCGTAGGAGCGTGACTGTGTCGATCGACCCCAACGCCCCGCTCACCAACGAGCAGCTCATCAAGCTGCACTCGCTGATGGTGCAGGGCCGCGTGCTCGAAGAGCGCCTCATCCAGATGTACAAGCAGGGCGACGGCTACTTCTGGATCGGCGGGCCCGGCGAAGAGGCCTTCAACGTCCCGCTCGGGATGCTCATCCACAAGGGGCAGGGACCCGAGTTCGACTACCTGCACTTCCACTACCGCCAGTCGGCCACGCTCCTGGCCATGGGCGCGGACCCGGTGGATGCGCTGCGGCAGATGAAGAACACGGCCACCGATCCGTACTCGGGCGGCCGCAACTTCGGCGGGCATCCCAGCATCCGCAAGTGGAACATCGTGCCGGTCGCGTCCACGATCGAGACCCAGTACACGATGGCTCCGGGCACGGCGATGGCGCAGAAGCGTCACGGCGGCCGCGGCATCACCATCGTCACCGGCGGCGACGCGGGCACGGCGGAGGGCGACTTCGCCACGTGTCTTGTGTGGTCTTCGCGGCCGATGGAGCCGCTGCCGGTGCTGATGATCGTCACCAACAACAAGTGGGGCATCTCCACCGCAGCCGCCCCGCAGCACGGCGAGAAGAACGTGGCCGACCGCGGCCGCGCCTTCGGCATCGAGTGCAAGACCATCGACGGGAACGATCCCGAGGTGGCCTGGCGCGAGATCGCGAGCGCGATGGAGTACGTGCGCACCACGCGCAGGCCGTTCCTGCTCGAGTCGATCGTGTCGCGCCTGTACGGCCACTCGTCCGCGTCGGGCGCGAATCCGGTGACCGATGAGGCCGACTGCCTCAAGGGCTTCGAGGCCCGTCTCGAGGCGCGCAAGATCCTCACGCGCGAGCAGATGGACAGCCTGCGCCAGAAGTTCACCGACGAGCTGCAGCTCGCGCACCGCCGCGTGCGTGAAGAGCCGCAGCCGGACGGCAAGACCATCTACGATCACGTGTTCCAGACGCGCGATCTGGTGAGGGGAGGCTAGCCATGTCTTCGATGATCCAAGCAGTGCGCATGGCCCTCCACGTCGCCGAAGAGCGCCACGGCGTCACCGACATCTTCGGCGAGGACGTCGGTCCTCCGCTCGGCGGCGCCTTCACGGCCACTCAGGGCTTGAAGCGCGCGTGGAACTCCCCGCTCGACGAGCGCGGCATCGTCGGCACCTCCATCGGCCTCGGCCTCGCGGGCTGCCGCAACGTGGCCGAGATCCAGTTCTGCGACTACGCCTTCAACACCATCGACCTGCTCAAGCTCGGCGGCATGATGAGCTGGGCCTCGCACGGCGACTGGAACTGCCCGATCACCATCATGACGCCCGTCGGCTCGGGCATCCGCGGCAGCATCTACCACTCGCACTCGTTCGACGCGACGGCCACGCACATCCACGGCTGGAAGATCGCCATGCCGTCGAACCCCAAGGACGCGTACGCGCTCCTGCTCTCGTGCATCGTCGATCCGAACCCGTGCATGTTCCTCATCCCCAAGGCGCTCATGCGTTCGCGCGCGGCGCCGGGCGAGGAGATCCCGGGCATCGACGTGGACGATCGCGGCCTGTCCAAGCTCATCGACGCGCCGCTCGGCGACCGCAGCAAGTGGACGCCGCAGTGGCCCGACACGCCCGATCTCTTCATCCCGGTCGGCGAGGCCGCCACCGTGCGCAAGGGCCGCGACCTCACCGTCGTCAGCTACGGCCGCACGCTGCCGCTCTGCGTGAAGGCCGCGGATTCGCTCGCCGCCGAGGGCATCGAGGCCGAGGTCATCGACCTGCGCTGGCTCGCGCCGTACGACTGGGAGCGCATCAAGGAGAGCGTCAAGCGCACCGGCCGCGCGCTCTTCGTGAACGAGGACACCGAGATCACGAACTTCGGTGAGCACCTCGCGCGCCGCACCACCGAGGAGTTCTTCTACGAGCTCCTCGCGCCGCCCAAGGTGCTCGCGGGCGCGGCCATCCCGGGCATCGGCCTCGCCGACAATCTCGAGATGGCGAGCGTGCCGCAGCTCCCGAGCATCACGCAGGCGATGCGCGATCTCGCGGCCAGCAAGCCGTAGCGGCGCCTGCTCCGCCTCGCGCAGGCCTGATGTCGGATGTGTTTCCCCGCTTTCCCTGCGCGGGTGCTCCAGGTTCAATTCTCTGAACGCGGCCGCCGCCGGGTGCACACACCTCGCACGCGCCGCACAACCTTGGAGTCCACATGCGCATCACCATCGCGACCCTGCTCTCGCTCTGTGCCCTGACCCTCGCCCCCGCGGCGCGCGCCGACGACGATCACCCGTGCAAGGCCGACGTCGAGCGCCTCTGCCCGAACCTGCCCCAGGAGCGCGGCGCGATCTTTCACTGCCTGCAAGAGCACCAGGCCGATCTGTCAGCGGCGTGCAAGGCCAAGCACGAGTCGTTCAAGGAGCACCGCGGCGAGCTGCGCAAGGAGATGAGCAAGGTGCGCGAGGCGTGCAAGGCCGACGAGCAGAAGTTCTGCGGCGACGTCAAGCCGGGCGGCGGCGCGATCATCGCGTGCATGAAGTCGCACGAGAAGGACCTCTCGAAGGCGTGCACGGACGCGCAGGCCGAGGCGCGGGCGAAGCACGATGGGCACAAGGCGCCGCCGCCGGCCACGCCGCCGCCTGCCGCGCCGCCGAAGAAGGGCTAGAGGCGGCGCTTCAGCGCCTCCGCGGTGAATCGACGCCCGAGCAGAGCCGCTCCACTTGAATCACCCTCGCTGACTCTTGACCGGATGGTCAGCACATTTCGTGGGATCCATGGAAAGGCCAGTGATGTCAGTGGCTTGCGTGCACGTCATCCGGCCGATGGTCGCACCCACGAGCGGGGCCGTATCCTCTTTGGCATGAGCCGCATCCTCTGCCGACTGCTCGTCGTGCTCTGCCTGCTGCCGCTCGGCGCGCGCGCGGAAGGTTCGCCTGAACGCGCGCAGACGCTGCCGATCGAGATCGACGAGACGCGGCTGGGCCTGCACGCGCGCGAGGTGTTCGCGCACCAGGGTGAGCCCGACGCGCCGTGGACGCGTGAGCGCGCGACGCCGGGGATCTCGACCTCGCTGCAGTTGCCGCGCTCGTCCGCGGCCAAGGTGCTGCAGCAGCGCGTGTACGGCTACCTGCCGTACTTCAGCTCGATCGACGCCGCGACGTTCCGCTGGGAGACGGTGAGCGACCTCGTCCTCTTCTCGGCCGACCTCACCAAGACGGGCACGGTGTCGAGCTACCACGGCTTCCCGCAGACGGCGATGATCCAGGCCGCGCACCAGCACGGCGTGCGCTGCCACCTGGGCGTGACGCTGTTCAACACCTCGGCGGACTCGGCGGTCATCTCCGGCTTCCTGGCGAACGCGTCGGCCGAGAGCGCGGCCATCTCGACCTTGGTGGCGAAGGTGAAGGCGGCGGGCATCGAGGGCATCAACCTCGACTTCGAGTTCGTGCCGAGCGCGAGCCGGGCCGCCTACAGTGCGTTCGTGAAGCAGTTCGCCGACGCGCTCCACGCGGAGCTGCCGAGCGCGGAGCTCACGCTCGCGGTGCCGCCGGGCCTTGGCTACAAGGGCTACGATCCCGCCGCGCTGTCGTCGGCCGCGGACAGGCTGCTCATCATGTTCTACGACTATTACTGGGGCTCGGCGCCGAACACGGGCCCGGTCGCGCCACTGACCAAGGGCAGCTTCTGGGGCGCGTCGGTGACCACCGATCTCGACACGTACCTGACCGTCGCGCCCGCGGCCAAGCTGGCGATGGGCGTGCCCTACTACGGCTACGACTGGGCGGCGGCCAGCGCGTCGCGCAACGCCAAGACCAGCTCGAAGGGCACGGCGGTGCTGGTGAAGAGCGCGATCCCCAACGGCGCGCAGCGCGGGCGCATCTGGGACGCTGATTCGCAGACGCCCTGGTACACGTACGTCGACAGCTCGGGCGCGCGGCGGCAGGCCTGGTACGACGACGACCAGTCGCTGGCGCTGAAGTTCCGCACCGCGAAGACGAAGGTGATCGCGGGCGCGATGATCTGGGCCCTGGGCTACGACACGGGCCAGCCGCAGGTGGCCGACGCGCTGATGAACGAATTGGGCGCCGAGCCTGCGCCGGTCGACGCGGGGACGCCGGATTCGGGCGTGCCGCCGGTGGGGCCTTCGCTGACGATCACCGAGGCGTCGTTCGCGCCCGCGGAGCTCAAGGCCGGCGAGATCGTGACCGCGACCATCAAGGTCAAGAACACGGGCGACCAGTCGCTCATCGCCGCCGCGCCGCCGCCGGACACGCTCTACGACGAGTCGCAGTCGGCCACGGGCGCCATCAACGGGACCTTCCGCGTGGCGCTCGACGCCGATGGCCGCGATGCCAATCTGCCCGCGCTGCCGTGGCGCTGGGGCCTGGATGCGCCGCTCGCCGCGGGCGCCGAGGTGACGCTGACCGCGCGCGTGCGCCTGAACCACGCGGGCCTGCGCAACCTGTGGGCGGCTGTGGTGGAGGAGGGCACGGGCACGCTGCAGGACAACGTGAGCGTCACGCCGATCCAGGTGGACGGGCCCGACGCGGGGACCAGCACCGACGGCGGCACGGCCTCCAACGGCGATGGCGGCCGCGACCCCGGCCCGCCCGACGGCACCACCACCGTGGCCGCGCAATCGAGCGGCTGTTCCAGCGCGGCCCCTGGCGCTTTGGCGCTGCTCGTGTTGATCCTATTCGCGTTGTCGCGCCAGAAGTCGCGGCGCGCGTGAAAGCCCTCGTGATCGCGGACGGAAGCAAGCCACTCAGCAAGGCAGAGAAGCTCTCGATCCGGCGCGGGCTGCCCATCTCGCTCGGGCCCAGCGTGTGCGGCCGCTGCGTGGCGGCAGGCGGCGGCTGCTGCACGAGCGAGCCCGGCATCTTCGGCCCTCCGCTCACGCGCGCCGATGAAGAGCGCATCGCCGCGGCCACCGGCCTCACGCCGCGCAAGTTCGTGCACGTGCGCAGCGTCGACGCCGAGGAGCAGCGCGCGTGGGAAGAGGACGTCCCGTCGGCCAAGGGCATCGTGGTGCGCGGCAAGGTGCGCTCGCTGGCGCGCCCCGACGGCCGCTGCTTGTTGCTCACCGAGCGAGGCTGCTCCCTGCCGCTCGACGCGCGTCCGCTGCAGTGCCGCTTGTTCCCCTTCGTGGTGCGCGGGCGCTCGCTGACCGTGCAGCCCGCGGGCGAGTGCCTGGCCGTGCGCGAGGCCGACGGCATCTCCTCGCTCGCGCGGCAACTGCGCACCTCGGCGCAGGAGCTGGTGCAGCTCGACGGGCAGTTGCAGGAAGAGCTGGGACAGCGGACGCCGAAGGCCTGAAGCCGTGCGCATCCGCGTCTTCAGCGACTTGCACCTCGAGTTCGTGCCTTTCGAGCCGCCGCCCGTGCCCGCCGACGTGGTGGTGCTCGCGGGCGACATCGACGTTCGCGGCCGCGGCCTCGAGTGGGCGCAGCGCACGTTCGCCGGTACGCCGGTCGTCTACGTCGCGGGAAACCACGAGTACTACGGCGAGGCCATCCCGCATCACACCGACAAGCTGCGCGCGGCGGCTGCGGGCAGCAACGTGCATTTCCTGGAGCAGGGCGAGGCCGTCATCGGCGGGGTGCGCTTCCTCGGCGCCACGCTGTGGACCGACTTCCGCTTACTCGGCGCGGACCAGGAGGAGCCCGCGCTGGCGGCGGCGCAGCTCTCGATGACGGACTTCAAGAAGATCTGCAAGAGCCCCAAGTTCAGCAAGCTGCGTCCGCGCGACACGCAGCTCATGCACATCGGCGCTCGCCGCTGGCTGACCAACGCGCTCGCCGCGCCGCACGCGGGGCCGACGGTGGTGGTCACACACCACGCGCCCATGCTCGTTTCGATCGCGCCACGCTTCCGCCAGGATTCGTTGGCGCCTGCCTACGCGAGCGACTTGTCCGAGCTCCTGCGCGCTGGCGCCGCGCTGTGGATCCACGGCCACACGCACTTCGCCGTCGACGATCGCTCGTCGCCGACACGCGTCGTGAGCAACCAGCGCGGCTATCCCGACGAGCCCGCGCAGGGCTTCGATCCGATCTTCGTCGCCGAGATCTGACCGCGTCAGATCGTTGACGCTCCAAGCGATCGCTCTCCGACACCAGCGCACCTTGTCGCACTCCGGCTCCTCGACATTTTGGGCGGATCGGCGCCAACATTTTGTCACTTCGCCGCAGCCGCTCAGGACGACCGAGGGGGGAGACCCATGGTCCTTCATGTTCGCTTGCTCGACGTGCCTCTGCAGTTCTTGCACAGCGTCCGCGCCTGGCTGCACCTGCGCGCGCCGCTGCTCGAAGCGTTGATCGCGCGCGCCGACGAGCGGCCTCATCGCGTCTGCGCGGCAGCCCATCTGTTGAGGTTGACCACCCTCTGCGACGCGCTGGTGCTCCTCGACGAGCACGGCCTCTACACCGAGGCCGCCACGCTCACGCGCGCGCTCACCGAGCTCGCCATCAACTGCGCCTGGGCGGGCAGCGACGACCAGCGCGCGTGGTCGCTCGCGCAGGACCAGCGAGCGCCGGCCACCAAGAGCTGGGAGCTGCGCTTCCGAGACTTCGGCGTGGGCCTCGAGCATCCGTCAGCCGCAGATCACCAGCCGCTGCCGCCGATGCAGCAGCGCGCCGAGATCGCGGGGGCCGAGCTCATCTCCGTCTATGCGTCCGCGTGCGAGCTGCTCGCCGGCACCGAGCGCTCGAGCGCGCACGCCCAGTGGGAGCGCGACGACCTGGGCGAAGTGTTGAACGGCCGCATCTACGCCGCCTTCGCCGTGCAGGCCGCCTATCGCCTGATCGTGCACGCGTGGCCGCTCATCGAGAAGGGCAAGTTGATGGAGCCAGTCGCCGAGGCGATGCGCGCGTGGGCACAGCAGGGCCTGTCGCGCGTCGAGCGGGAGTACGACGACAGCAGTGACCCCGCTTGGCAACAGCCGGCCCCATCGTGGTCACTGGCGTTGCCGCACTGAAGCAAGCGCCGTCACCCCCAAGACAGGATCGAGCCCGGACGACGAGCGGCAGGGCCGCCCCCGCGCTGCGCTCGACGCACCCGACGAGATCCAATGCAGTCCGAGTCGCGGCGCGGTCCCCATCACCCTGACCAAAGAGCGCGCCCGGGCAAGGGGGAGGGCCGCGCCGACTTGAGCGCGCGGCACACCAAGGCGTTGAACGGAGCTCGAGCGCTCGCGGATGCGAGCGCCGGTCGTGCCGCATGCCTCCAGGAGGCGCGCCCTCCCCCTTGCCCGGGCGCGCGGACTTCCAACCGGAGCCGAACCGCGCCCCAGACGAAAGCTAGCTCTCCTTCGGATACGCCTCGATCGCATGCTCCGCGAGATCCAGGCCCTGCCGCTCGTCGTCCGGCGAGCTGCGCACGCCGATGAGCCGGTCGCACAGCTTGAACATGCCGTACGCGGCCGGGAGCCCGTACAGGAGCAGCGCCAGGAAGCCGCAGAGCTGGATCCCCAGCGTGGGAATCGTCGTGCCGCCGAGCAAGTCGCCGCCCGGGTGCACCCACGTGGCAGGCAGGACGCCCCACCAGAAGAGCTGCCCGTAGAGCCCGGCGAGGAAGCCGCCGATGACTCCGCTCGCGAGGTGGCAGGCGATGGTGCCGATGGCGTCGTCGATGCGCAGCTTCCGCTCGACCCAGCGGAACGTGTACGGGAACTGGAAGCCGGCGAT
>JAFEBC010000480.1 GCA_018266095.1 Deltaproteobacteria bacterium | reverse complement strand
CGACCTTCGATCGAGCGCACACGCCTCTCGGGGCCCTCCCGCACTGGCGCCGACCCCGCCCGCTCGCCCACAATGCGCGCGTGTCCCGCGTCCTCCTCTGCGCAGCCGTCCTCGCGCTCACCTCCGCTTGCAAGAACCCGGGCGACCCGTCGTTCGGCCTCGCGCGCCGCTCGTGCGAGACCACGCTCTCGGTGAAGCTCCCCGCGGGCACCGGCCACGTCTTCGTCTCGGCCGCGTGGAACACGTTCTCCCTCACGCAGGACGAGCTCGCCAGGCAGGCCGACGGCAGCTTCGCCAAGTCGTTCACGCTCCCGCCTGGCGACTACGGCTACAGCCTCTACGTCGATGGCGTCGAGCAGAACGATCCCGGCAACGGCCGCCTGCTCTACGGCTTCGACCACTACATCAGCCTGCTGCGCGTGCCCGACTGCCAGGTGCCGCTCTTGAAGCTCACCGACTGGTCCGTCGACCCGGCCATCGCCCGCCTGGACGCGCGCATCGAGTTGACCGACGGCGCTGCCGGCCACGGCCTCGACGCGACGGGTGTCACGGTGACGGTGGACGAGACACCCATCACGGCCACCCTCGACCTCGCCACCACGGACGGCGGACTCGGCGTGCGGCCCGGCTCGATCACGCTGCACGCCGACCACCTCGGCGTGGGCAAGCACGTCGTGCGCGTGAACGCCGTCGATCGCGCGGGCGGCAAGGCGCACCCGCTCTATCTCCCGCTGTGGATCGACGCGCACCCCTTCTCGTGGAACGGCGCCCTGCTCTACTTCGCCATGGTCGACCGCTTCGAGGACCACGACACCTCGAACGACCACCCCGTGCCCGGCGTGGACGCGCGCGCGAACTTCCAGGGCGGCGACTTCGCGGGCGTGCAGCACCGGCTCGACAGCGGCTGGTTCGACGCGCTGGGCGTGCGCGCAATCTGGCTCTCCGCGCCCAATCTGCAGCCGACAGGCTCGGGCGGCGGCAGCGACGGGCGGCCCTACTCCGGCTACCACGGCTATTGGCCCGCCTCCGCCACCGACGTGGACCCGCGCTGGGGCACCGAGGCCGAGCTCAAATCGCTCATCGACACCGCGCACGCGCACGGCATCCGCGTGCTCATCGACTTCGTGGCCAACCACGTGCACGTGCAGCACCCGTGGTGGATCGCGCACCCCAACGCGCCCTTCTTCGACCCGCTCGCGCTGCCGGGCGGCGGCACCTGCATCTGCGGCGCGGGCTGCAGCTACGACATCCCCGCCGAGCGCGAGAAGTGCTGGTTCGCCGACTACCTCCCCGACATCGACTACCGCGACGGCCAGGCCGTGCAGGCGCAAGAGGCGGCCGCGCTGCACTGGACGCAGGACCTCGGCGCCGATGGCCTGCGCGTCGACGCGGTGAAGCACTTCGCGCACGCAGTGGGCCGGGCCCTGCGCGCGACGCTGCACGAGGAGCTGGAGCAGACGGGCGTCGACACCTACCTCGTGGGCGAGACCTTCACGGGCTCGTGGACGTCCAATCCGGGCGACGGCCAGAACCTCATCCGCCAGTACGTGTCCGGCGTGGAGCTGCACGGCCAGTTCGACTTCCCGCTCATGTACGAGCTCGACGCCGCCTTCGCGCGCGAGTCGAACCCGCTGACCTCGATGGAGAGCGTGCTGGCGCAGGAGCCCGCGTTCTACGGGCCGGGCGCGATCATGTCGCCCTTCATCGGCAACCACGACCTCGCGCGCTTCATGTCGCGCGCCGCGGGCCAGGACACCTCGTCGGACGCCGCGTGGAACAACCCGCCGCAGCGGCCCACGGACGATCTGCCCTGGCAGCGCCAGCGGCTCGCGCTGTCCACGCTGATGACGCTCCCGGGCGCGCCGCTCCTCTATTACGGCGACGAGATCGGCATGCCGGGCGCGGCCGATCCGGACAACCGCCGCATGATGCGCTTCGACAACCTCGTCGACGAGGAGTCGCAGACGCTCGCGCTCACGCAGCGCTTCGGCCTCTTGCGGCGCGACGACCGCGTGTTGCAGCAGGGCGGCTACCGGACGCTCCTCGCCGAGAACGACGTGCTGCTCTTCGCGCGGCCCCTCGACGGCGTGCCTGCGCGCATCGTGGGCATCAACCGCACCGGCACCGAGCAGACGCGCACGGTCGCGCTCGCGGGCAGCCTGGGCCTGACCAGCGGGCTCGTGCTCAAGGAGGCCATCGGCGGCGCCACGGCCACGGTGGGGAGCGGTCAGGTCACTCTGGTGTTGCCCCCGCGGGCGGTGGGGGTCTGGCAGCCAGCCTCGACTTCTGCCAACATCAGGCCTCGATGACCTTGCGCGCACGACCCTACGCGCTGTCGTTTTCCACCACTGCCACACTGCTCTTGCTCGCGTCGGCCTGCGCCACGCCGCCCCCAGCGCCCTCCGCGCGCGCACCGTCCACACCGCTCACCGCGCGCGTGAACGGCCCGTTCGCCTCGTTCGAGATCACCTGCGATTCAGCCGACGCCGGCTCGCTCGGCCTCGTGGGCTCGGCCCTGCTGCAGGCGGCCACCAAGGCCTCGCGCTGGGGCTCCTTCCGCTCCGACCACGCCATCGACGTCCGCGTGCTGCGGGACCACGCGGCGCTGGAGGGCGCGGTCGGCCACGAAGGCTACGCCTGGCTGCGCGGCTGGGCCTTCTCGGATCGCGTCCTCTTGCAGAACCCGCGCACCTGGCCGGAGACCACCGACGAGCAGCTCCACAACGATCTCGACGAGCTCCTCGCGCACGAGCTGACGCACGTGCTCATGTACCAGGCCATCGAGCCGCAGATCGGCCCCATGCAGGCGCTCTTGTCGACCGGCCGCGAGCCCGACGAGCCGCCGCTCTGGTTCCGCGAGGGCCTCGCCTCGGTGACCGCCGGTCAGGGCGCCAAGCGGCTCTCGCCAGCGCAGCTCGGGCAGTGGCTCGATCGGCACCCGGGCGCGCAGCTCCTCGAGCCCGACGCCGAGCTGGTGCGCACCGAGAAGGAGGCCGTGTACGGCGCCGCGCACCGCGCCTTCGAGCTCTTCCTCTCGCTCTCGGGCGATCAGGGCGTGACCGACCTCTTGCGCGCGATGAAGGGCGGCGCGCGGTTCAGCGACGCGTTCACGCAGGCCACCGGATTGTCGCTCAAGACGTTCGAGGGAGAGGCCCTGCGCGGCCGGTTCTCGGTGTCCGCGATCGAGGTCCCGGCGAAGAACCACGGCGCGGGCGGGCCGTAAGAGCGAACGAACTGGAGCGTGTTGGCGGTTGTACTGTGCTTCTCGCTACAATTGATCCATGCTTCACGGCATGCGCACCCTCTCCTCCTGCGCCGCCCTGGTCCTGCTCGTCTCCGCCTGCAAGGACGCCCCGCCGCCGCCGCCCGAGGCGCAGCTCTCGACCGACCTGCCCGAGCAGACGATCGCCATCATCTTGAGCAACGTCGCCCGGCAAGGCGGACCGCGCGGCGAGCGCATCGCCGGCCTCGGCCTGGGTTCGAGCGCGCTGCCCCCGCCTGCCCGCCCGCTCGCTGACGGCGGGATGCCTCCGCCCCCCGAGCCGACCACCGCCAAGGCGCCGGCGAACGGCGGCGATCTGCGCTGGGATCTCGAGCCCTATGGCGCCATCGCGGCCGCGGCCAAGGGCGAGCTGCTCGAGCTCCCGGCGGCGGGCGCGGATGTCCCCGACCTCTGGCGCGATCCGGGCGGCACGTGGGTCGCGATCGGCGGCCGGGCGCAGGTGCTGCTCATCGGCAGCCAGCCCCTCGGCGCGCACGAACCTCCGCAGCGCTTCACCGCGCTCACCGAGCCGTGGCTCAAGGGTCAGGTCGCGCTCACGGCGCCCACCAGCGGCGCGGCCCTGGCGCACTTCGCGGCGCTCTATCAGGCGTGGGGCGAGGAGCGCATGAACGCCTGGCTCGACGGGCTGAAGAAGAACGAGGTCCAGGTGCTGCCGAGCGACGCGGCCGTGCGCGAGGCCGTGGTCACGGGCAAGGCCATCGTCGGCCTCATGGGCTCGGATGAGGCCGCCAAGGCCGCCGCCAGCGCCGCCAAGGTGCAGGTCGTGTACCCGAACCAGCACTCCATCGGGACGTTCGTGTGGCCGACCGCGCTCTCGCGCCCGCGCAACCCCGCGCACCCGGAGGCGGCCCAGGCCCTGGCGGAGAAGCTCGCCGACCCGGCGGTCGAACAATTGCTGGTGGCGCGCGAGCCGGGCTTCCTGCCGCTGCGCGCCGGGATCCCGGTGCCGCCCGGAGTCCGCTCGGCGACCGGCCTCGTCGTGGTCAGCGTCAATCCCGCGAAGATCGTGGAGGAAATCAACCTCCGACGCGACGCCCTGAAGGCCTGGGCGGACTCCGCGACGAAAAAGTGACCTCGCGGTCACTCTAACGCGGTACGTCAGCCTGCGGACGCTCATCGGTCGATCGACGGAATCCCCTCCTGGTTTCACAAGCGTACCGTGAGGTTGCGCTCCCGGATCTACGTTCGTCGGAGAGGGGCGCAACCGAAGGGAATCGACATGGCTCGCTCTGCCGCTCTGCTCACCGCGCTCCTCCTGCTCGTCCCCACCATGGCCCTGGCGCAGTCGCGCGGGCCGGTGATCCCGACGTTCTCGGGCCAGGGTCAGTCGCAGCAGCAGGAGGTCGCGCCCGCGCCGGCCCCGCAGGCGCAGCCCGAGGATTCGCTCGATCTCGTGGGACCGACGGACGCGCAGAAGGCCCGCGCCGAGGCGGTCGCCAAGCAGCGCGCGGAGGCAGAGGCGAAGGCCAAGCTCGAGGCCGAGCAGCGGGCCAAGGCGGAGGCGGAGGCGAAGATCAAGGCCGAGGCCGAGGCGAAGGCGCGCGCCGAGGCCGAGCAGAAGGCGAAGATCGAGGCCGAGGCCCGCGCGAAGGCCGAGGAGCAGGCGCGGCTCAAGGCGGAGGCGGAGGCCAAGGCTCGCGCAGAGGCAGAGGCCAAGGCGCGCGCGCAGGCGGAGGCGCAAGCCCGGGCCGAGGCAGAGGCGAAGGCCAAGGCGGAGGCCGCGGCGCAGGCGAAGCTGGCGGCCGAGCAGAAGGCGCGCGACGAGGCCGAGGCGAAGGCGCGGACGCAGGCCGAGCAGAAGGCGCAGGCGGCAGCGGCGGCCCAGGCCAGGTCGGCGAGCGACGAGCAGGCCAAGCAGGACGCCATCAAGCGCGCGGGCGATGAGGCCGCGGCCAAGGCGGCGGCTGAGCTCGACGAGAAGAACAAGCAGGCGCAAATGGAGGCCCTGGAGCGCACGGCGCTGGAGCAGCAGGTGCGCGCTGAGCTCGAGGCGAAGGTGAAGGCCGAGGTCGAGGCCCGCATGCGCGCGAAGAAGCAGAAGGAGATCGCCAAGGCCTGCAAGGGGAAGAAGGGCAAGGCGGCCAAGGCGTGCGAGATGTCGCTCGACGACGCGCTCGCGGCGGCCCCGGTGGCCCCGGCCAAGGCCCCGGCTGCGACCCCTGCGGCTGCGGCTGCGGCCCCGGCGCCGGCTCCGGCCAAGGCGGACAAGGACTTCTCCAGCCTGATGGCCTCGGCGCCGTCGGATGGGTCGCGGCGGGTGGTGCTGGCGGGCTCGGCGGCGCAGGCTGCGCCTCCCAGCGAGCGGCCGGCGGGCGTGCGCGTGGCGGCCTCGTCGCCGGTGGCGGTGCCCTCGTTCGACCAGCGCTCGTCGCGGCTCGACACGTTCACCAACCCGAACACGCAGCTCGCCATCCCCTCGGATGAGGGCGGCCGGCGCCGCTCGCGCAAGTTCAACCTGAGCGACGACCTGCAGGTCGGTCCGCAGGGCCTCGTGGTCAACCAGCTCCGCGCGTCGGGCGAGGTGGCGCCGGCGGTCGCGGTGGCCACGTTCAGCTACCGGTTCGTGCGCGATGACGCGGCGGCCGGTCACCACGGCTTCTTCATCGGCGCCGAGAGCCCGGCCTGCGACGCGGACGGCCCGTGCGGCCTGCGCCTGTGGGCGAATCTGGGCTTCATGCCCAACAGCGAGAACTCGTACCTCATCGACCGCGCGGTGTCGGGCTCGGTGCACACCATGGCCGACCACCTCGGCTGGTCGTCGGTGGCCGCGCGCGCGGGCCTGGGCGGCCGCTTCCAGAACGGCTTCGGCCTGGGCGGCGAGGCGCAGCTCCAGACGGTGAGCCTCGACTACACGCGCAACGTGAACTCCTCGACCGACAAGACGCACGAGGCGGCGCAGCTCAACCAGGTGAAGCTGCACGGCACGCTCTCGTACGCGAGCGGCTCGTTCGAGCTCCTCGGCACCATCGGCGGCAACCTCTACGCGGGCGGCGATCCGGCGACGGCCACCACCGGCATGCCGATGCGCGGCGTGTTCCTGGACGCGCAGACCTTCGGCCTCGCCAGCGCGCCGCAGGGCTTCGAGATGCGCCTCGAGGGCCGCAAGGACTTCGCCTTCGGCCTCTCGGCGAGCATCGCCTACCAGTTCCAGACCTACGCGGGCGAGGAGTGGAAGAACGCGAACCTCATCGGCGCGCGGCTCTCGCAGAAGATCGGCGTGTTCGACCTCGGCCTCGGCCTCGTGGTGCAGCTCGACGCGCCGGCGGTGCTGCCGCAGGGCGCCTCGGCCGGCGACTACTCTGCGATGTACGGCATGGGCACGGTCGGCGCGACGTTCTAGCCGGCCGTCCAGGACCCGGCTGATGGCCTTCGTCGACGTCCCGCTGTCCTTCGAGGGGCGTCCGCTGCACCTCACGACCACCGGTCCCGCCTCGGGGCCGGTGGTCTTGTTTGCGCACCCGTTCCCGCTGCACGCCGCCGCCTGGCACCCGCTGATGGACCGCTGCGCGAACGCGGGGTTGCGCGCGGCCGCGGTGGACCAACCAGGCTTCGGCAAGTCGCCCCGCTGGGTCGCCCGCTGACGATGGACCTGCAGGCACGCGTGCTCGCCGCGGCGCTCGATGCCTTGGGCGTGACGCGCGCGTCGCTGGTGGGCTGCTCGATGGGCGGCTACGCGCTGATGGCCTTCGCGCGCGCCTACCCGGGCCGGATGTCCAAGGCGGTGCTGATGTGCACCAAGGCCGCCGCCGACACCGACGAGGCGCGGGCGCGGCGCGAGGCCCAGGCGCAGACGGCGCTGACGCAGGGCCCGCTCGCGGTGACCTCGCAGCTCCTGCCGAACCTGGTCGCGCCGGGCGTGCCGCAGCACGAGCCCGCCTTGTTCGCCCGCATCACCGCGCTGGCCGCGGGCGCGACTGCGCAGGGCATCGCCGACGCCTTGCTCGGGATGGCCGCGCGCCCGGATTCGCGGCCCGGGATGGCGCTGGGGCCCTCGCCGGCCTTGGTGATCGAGGGAGAGCTGGACCAGGCGATGCCGGTCAGCGAGCTGCGCGCGATGGCGGAGGCGATCCCGGGAGGGAAGCTGAGGGTGATCGGGGGAGCCGGGCACTACGCGATGCTGGAGCGGGAGAACGAGGTCGCGGCGGAGGTGGTGGGGTTTCTTGAGTAGACACTGAGTGTATTGGTTTCAGTATTCGCCACTCAGTACTGTACTCCCGCTGTATGGCTCTAAGAATACACCACTGAGTGTATTGGCGTTGGCGTTGGCGTTGGCGTTGGCGTTGGCGTTGGCGTTGGCGTTGGCGTTGGCGTTGGCGTTGG
>JAFEBC010000047.1 GCA_018266095.1 Deltaproteobacteria bacterium | reverse complement strand
TGGGATCGAGCTGGCGGCGGTAGTCGTCGAGGAGCGGCGGGATCCAGTTGGAATCGGACTTCATGCCGAGCGTCCACGGCACGTGCAGGAAGAGCTCTTCATCGGCCTTGCTGACGACGATGCGGATCTCGATGGGCATTGCGTAGAGCCTCGCGCGCTGAGTGCGGGCGCGATGTGTAGCGCACTTGGGGGCGGGCGTCTCGGGTCAGGTCGGCCGCCCGCGCAGGACCTTGTGATTGAACCCAGGCTCGAAGTCGAAGGTGCCGAACGCGGCGAGCATCTCCAGGCGGCGCCGACGATCGACGAACTCGCGCAGCGCCTGCTCGAGGGTCGCTTGCCTGGTCTTGAAGCCCCCGATCCGTTGGGCCCTCGCGAGCAACCTGTCGTCGATTGTGGTCTTGATCGGCATGAGGCCTCCCATGAGCTGTTTCACCGCAGCGAGCTGCGCGTCAGGTCGCGTCGAGAGTGCCAGAAGCGCAACACGAACAATTCAGGGCCCGCGACCTCGTACACGAGGCGGCAGGGCGCGAGAACGATCTCTCGAAGCCCCTCTTGCGCACGCTCAGGTACCATGCGTCCGCTACGCGGCTGCTTTCGCAGGATTTTGAGACGCCTCGAGATTTGGTCTCTCAGATCGTCTGCAGCGATCGGATGTTCGGCTTCGATCGCAGCCAGCGCGGCTGCGAGATCTGCTGCAGCCAGACGAGTCCAGACGATCCGCATGGGCGCCTAGCGACGCTTGCGTGTGAGGAGCGCCTTGATCGTCGACTCAGGAGCGAAGTCCCGCTTGCGAGCCTGTCCGAGTCCCGCCTCGACGGCGCGAACGAACGCCAGCTCTTCCCGCATGCGTTCGTACTCTTCGAGACCGACCACCACCGCGACTCCGCGTCCGCGCTGGGTGATCAAGACAGGGCGCCCGGTGCTGCGCGCTTGCTCGACGATGGCCGAGCCCTTGGCCTTGAAGTCGGTGATCGGCCGGACGTCCTTGCTGAACAGAGCCTCGGCCATGGTGGACCTCCGTGAACAGGTACCGTCAACAGGTACCTTTGATGGTACCCATCGGCGGTCCGTTTCGCAAGGCTGCCCTACGCCGCCGCCAGCTCCCGCCGCTCGCCGCGCGACTGCACGATCCAGATGACGAGGCCCGTCGCGAAGATGCCGAGGCTGATGAGCTCCGACGTGGACAGGTTCCACCACGCCCCGCGCGCCATGTTGCCGAGGAAGTTGAACACGCGGCCGCGCTCCTCGTCGCCGCGCAGGATCTCCACGGTCGAGCGCAGCGGAGCGTAGAGCATGAGCCAGAACGCGAGGATCTGCCCGCTGAACTGCTTCTTGGGCCGCCAGAGCGTGAGGAAGGTGAAGATGCAGAGCTCGCCGAAGGACTCGTAGAGCTGCGTCGGGTGGATGGCGATGGAGAACGGTGCGCCCGCCATGATCACGTGGTGCGAGAGCTGGCTCTGGTACGCGAGCGATTCGGGCGGGAAGTGCGCCGCGAGCGCGAAGTGCGGATCGCAGGCGCCGCCCCAGCAGCAGCCGGCCGCGAAGCAGCCGAGGCGGCCGATCGCGTGGCCGATCGACACCGAGGGGATGAGCGCGTCGGCGTAGGGGAAGAACGACATCTGGTGCTTGCGCATGTACCAGACCGAGAACGACGCGGCGCCGATGAAGCCACCGTAGAACACGAGGCCGCCCTTCCAGAACGCGAAGACGCTGAGCGGATCGTGCGCGTAGTCGTCCCAGTTCACGATGATGAAGAGCACGCGCGAGCCGATCATGGCGGAGATGAGGATCCAGAAGGAGAGATCAAGCACGCGATCCTTCGAGAGCCCGCTCTTCTCGGCGTTGCGGCCCGCGAGCGACATGGCGACGAGGAAGGCGGTCGCGATGAGGAGGCCGTAGGTGTGCAGCGGCACCCGCAGCGGAGAGGTGAGCGCGAAGAGGTTGGTGTTGCCGGTGTCGCCCATCGCCCGGACCAGCACGGCCAGGAGCGCGAACGTGCCGATGCTCCACGTCGCCGCGGTCTGGATGACCTCACCCTGTGGCGCGCCCGCCTTCTTGGCGCCGAACGCCTGCCACGCACCCATGGCGATCGCGAGGAGCGCGACGACGAACGGGGCGAGCGCTGCGGGGATCACGAACGTGTACAGAACGGGAAGCATGGTTCGTCCTTTGCGTGCGTCAGGCCGCGCGAGCGTTCGCGGCCGGGTCTGCGGAGTCTAGCGTGCGCGTCTTGGGAAGCACGGCGTCGAGGAGGAGCAGCGCGATGCCGATCGACACGCCGCAGTCGGCGACGTTGAACGTCGGCCAGTGCCGCGCCGGATTGGCCCAGGTGGGATCGAACCAGTGCCAGGCGATGAAGTCGATCACGTAGCCGTGCAGCACGCGATCCAGGCCGTTCCCCAGCGCGCCGCCGAGGAGCAGCGCCAGCGCGACCCGCGTGCGCAGCTCGTGATCCTGCGTGCGCCGGAAGTACACGAGCACGAAGATCGACGCGGCGATCGGCAGGATGAGGAAGAACGGCACACGCACCTTCTTGTCGGCCCGCGCGAGGAAGTCGAAGGCCGCCCCGCGGTTCTGCACGTAGCGCCACTGCCACACCGAGCGGAGCACGTCCTTCGGCTGCGTGGCGAGGCCGCGCTCCCAGAGATCCTTCTCGCGTACGAACGCGCGCGCCTTCGCCGCGATTCCCGCCTCGGGTGAGTCGGCAAAGAGCGTGGTCAGCGAGTTCACCGCCGCGAACTTGCTCGCCTGGTCGGCCACGAGCACCGCGCCCGCGATGAGCGCCAGCGCGAGCCAGCGACGTGTCCGCAGGAGGCTCACGCGACCTCCGCCGGCTCTGTGCGCGGCTCGAACATCTCAGGCCTTCTTCGGTTCCGGCTTCGGCTCCGCCGCGCCGTCCTTCGGGTGCTTCACGAACACCATCTCGAGCAGCAGCATGACCAGGCCCACCGACACGCCGCAATCCGCGATGTTGAAGGTCGGCCAGTGGTGCGCCGGATTCATCCAATTGGGATCGAACCAGTGCCAGTCGATGAAGTCGATGACGTACCCGCGGATGACGCGATCGACGCCATTGCCGATCGCGCCGCCGAGCAGAAGCGAGAGCGCGACCTGGATGTACCGCTGGTCCTCGCGCAGCTTGCGCAGGTAGCTGAAGATGAAGACCATCGCCGCGATGGTCACCAGATAGAAGAACGGCACGCGGAACTTCTCGTTCGAGCCCGCGAGAAAGCCCCACGCCGCGCCGCGGTTCTGCGTGTAGCGCCACTGCCAGACGCTGTCGTTCACGCGCACCGGCGCCGTCGCCAGGCCGCGCTCGAGCAGGTCCTTCTCGGTGAACCACAGCTTCACGCGCTCGCCTTCGGAGGCCGGCTGCATGACCTGGAACAGATTGGTCAGGTGCGACACGGCCATGTACTTCGACCACTGGTCGAGCACGAAGATCGACGAGGCGATCACCGCGAGCAGGATCCATTTCTTCGGCTTGTTCATCTGGATCCTCTACGCGATCGCGCGCACGCAGCGCGCACACAGGGTCGGGTGCGCGGCATCGGCGCCCACTTCGGCCAGCGCCCGGAAGCAGCGCTCGCACGGCTTGTGCGCGCTCTTCTGCACCGTCGCGTCCACGGTCTTGCCCTCGAGCGGCGCGGTCTTGAGCGTGGCCTTCGCGCAGAGCAGGAAATCCGCGAGCTGCGCCTCGTACTTCTTCGCGATCGCACCGGCTTCGCCCGCCATCGCGTCCGGCGACAGGATGAGCTCGACCTCGGCCTCGGTGGCCTTGCCCAAGGTCTTCGCCGTGCGCTGCTCCTCGAGCCGCGCGTTCACCGCCGTGCGGAACGCGAGCAGGTGCACGAACTCCGCCTCGAGCGCCTCATTGAGCAGCTCCGGCCGTGCCTGCGGAAGCCCCGCGAGGAACACGCTGTCCGGCCGCCCCGCCGTCTTGGGGAAGTGCGCCCACGTCTCTTCCGCCGTGAACGACGCCATCGGCGCCAGCATCCGCGTCAGCGTCTCGCCGATGAGGTGGATCGCCGTCTGCGCCGCGCGCCGCTCGGCCCAGGTCTTCCCCGAGCAGTACGTGCGGTCCTTGAGCGAGTCGAAGTACACCGCCGACAGGTCCACGGCGCAGAGGTCGAGCGTCGCGTGATAGATGCGGTGGAACTCGTACGTCTCGAACGCCGCCGACACCTGCGCGCGCCACTTCTCGAGCCGC
Source organism: Deltaproteobacteria bacterium (assembly GCA_018266095.1). Taxonomy (GTDB): domain Bacteria; phylum Myxococcota; class Myxococcia; order Myxococcales; family 40CM-4-68-19; genus CAIWCD01. Next base: position 8,827 of record JAFEBC010000047.1, on the reverse strand, counting down.
GAGAGCGCCCAGCGATCGATCGGCAGGAGCTTCTCGAGCGGCACCGCGTCGGTCGCGGGATCGAAATCGAAGAGCTGCGACACGCAGTAGCGCAGCGTGTTCCGGATCTTGCGGTACCCCTCGGACACCTTGTCCAGGATGATGCCGCCCAGCCGCACGTCCTCGCGGTAGTCGCTCGCCGCCACCCACAGGCGCACGACGTCCGCGCCGTACTTCTCCAGCATCGCCTTGGGGCTGCCGATGTTGCCGAGCGACTTCGAGAGCTTGAGGCCCTTCTCGTCGACGAGGAACCCGTGCGTCAGCACCTGCTTGTAGGGCGCCTCGCCGTGCGCCGCGAGCCCGATGGTGAGCGAGCTGTTGAACCAGCCGCGGTGCTGATCGGACCCTTCCAGATACAGGTCCGCCGGCGCGCGCAGGTTCTTCCAGTGCCCCTTCTGCAGCACCGCCGCGAACGAGCTCCCCGAGTCGAACCACACATCCAGAATGTCGTTCTCCTTCTCGAATTCAGTCCCGCCGCACTTGCACTTGCTGCCCGCGGGCAACAGCTCGGACAGCGGCCGATCGAACCACGCGTCCGCGCCCTCCTTGTCGAAGAAGCCCGCCACGTGCTCCATCGCGTCCGCCGACACGAGCGGCTCCGTGCACGCCTTGCAGTACGCGACCGGGATCGGCACGCCCCACGAGCGCTGCCGCGACACGCACCAGTCGGGCCGGTTGGCCACCATGCCGTGGATGCGCTCGCGACCCCACGCCGGCACCCAGCCCTTGTTCTCAGCGAGCGTCTCGATCGCCTCCAGCGCGAGCTTGCGCACCGACGCGCTCTTGCCGCCGAAGTCGAGCTCCTTGTCCATCCCGATCCACCACTGATCAGTGGCGCGGAAGATGACCGGCTGCTTGCAGCGCCAGCAGTGCGGATACGAGTGCGTGATCTCGAACGCCGCGCCCGTCGAGTTCATCAGCGCGCCCACGGCGTTGAGCTTCTCGACCACCTTCGGGTTCGCGTCGAACACCTTGAGGCCCACGAGATCGGCCAGCGCGTCGCCGACCTCCTTCGTGTACTTGCCCGCGTTGTCGACGGGCGCGAACACCGGCAGCCCGTTCGCGATGCCGAGCCGCCAGTCGTCCTCGCCGTGTCCCGGCGCCGTGTGCACGAGACCCGTGCCCGCCTCCGTGGTCGCGTGCGCGCCGAGCAGCACCGGGCTCGTCCGGTCGACGAGCGGGTGCCGGTACGTCACGCCCTTCAAGTCCTCGCCCAGGAAGTGCGCGAGCACCTTGTGGTGATCCTTGAGCGCCTTGTTGCGCGCGGCCCCGTGCGCCGCCTCGACCAGCTCGCTCGCCGACGTGCCCTCGTGCAGCTCATCGGGCGCGCAGTCGTTCAGGAACGGCACGAGCAGCGCCTTGGCCACGATCACCACGCCGCGCGCACCCAGATCGTACGCGACGTATTCGATCTCCGGCCCCGCCGCGATGGCCAGGTTCGCCGGGATGGTCCACGGCGTCGTGGTCCACGCCACGAGCCCGAGCTTCTTGCCCGCGAGCGAGCCCGCGGTCTTCAAGAGCGGCGCCGCGTCCACCACCTCGAACTTCACGTAGATCGACGGCGACTGCTTGTCCGCGTACTCGACCTCAGCCTCGGCCAGCGCCGTCTGGTCGCGCCCGCACCAGTGCACCGGCCGCTTGCGCCGATAGAGCCCGCCGCGCCGCGTGATGGCCGCCAGCTCGCGCACCGTCTGCGCCTCGTACTCGAACGACATCGTCAGGTACGGATCGTCCCAGCGCGCGAACACGCCCAGCCGCCGGAACTGCTCGCGCTGCAGCGCCACCTGCTCCTCGGCGTACTTGCGGCACTCGCGGCGGAACTGCGCCGGCGTCAGCTCGCGCTTCTTGGGCCCGAGCTTCTTGTCGACCTGCAGCTCGATGGGCAACCCGTGGCAATCCCAGCCCGGCACGAAGTCGGCCTGCTTGCCCGACAGCGCGTGGAACTTCACCACGAAGTCCTTGAGGATTTTGTTGAGGAAGTGACCCGCGTGCAGGTCGCCGTTCGCGTACGGAGGCCCGTCGTGCAGCACGAAGAGCGGCTTGCCCTCGTTGTGCGCGATGAGGCGGTCGTAGAGCTTGCCCTCGGTCCACGCCTGAATCTGCACCGGCTCGCGCTTGGCCAGGTCGGCGCGCATGGGGAAGTCGGTGCGGGGCAGGTGGACGGTGTCTTTGAGATCCATGGAGGGCGTGGGAGTAGCAGAGGGAAGGGCCGGTCGCAACGATCGGCGCACTGGGGGCTTGAGGCCCTACAACGCACGAGGACCGCGCTTGCCAACACGCGGCGGCTGTTCGAGATTTCGCGCCATGTTCACGTCCGGCACCCTGATCGGCCCGTCGCTGCGCGCGTTCGCGCTCGCGCTGAGCCTCGCGCTCACCGCCTGCATCACCGCGGGCCCCGCGCAGAAGCGCGCGTCCGCACTGGTGGATTCGTCGCAGTTCCCCTCGCGGGCCGAGGTGGACGGCATGTCTCACACGATTTTGACCGCCCCCGCGACCCTCGTGCGCGACCCGGGCACGCCCGTGGCGGAGTGGACGCTCGCGGGCCCGCTGCCCGAACAGGTGTCAGACGCTTTTCACGCGCCGGCTTCGCCGTACGAGGAGCTGTTCGCGCGCGTGGCCCGGCAGAAGAGCGCGGAATTGCTGGAGTCCATGCACTGCGCCGCCCGCGAGCTGGGCCGCTTCATCCTGGCCAAGAAGGACGCGCCGACCGATGAGCTGCGCCGGTTCATCGCCGCGCGCTGCGGCGTGCCGGGCCACCTGGATGGCCTGTCGTTCCAGCTCGGTCAGGCCGATGAAAAAACGTCTGACACCTCTCTGGTCCACGAGCTCCACGATTCGCTGGAGCAGTCCGTCGCCAAGGTGCTCGAGGTGAACGGCCTCCTGGTCGGCGCCTGGATGGGCCGCGACGGAAATTCCTTCGTGACTGTGCTGGTTTCCATGCCGCGCGCGGTGAAGGTGGCGCCCGTCGCCTTCGTGCCCAAGGGCCCGACGTTCGAGCTCGTGGGAGAGGTCTCCCTGCAGACCGATCGCCTTCAGGCCCTGGTCAATCACGGCCCGTACGGCGTCGCGCCGTGCACGCCTGACCCCTCGGTGAAGCCGCCGAAGTTCTCGCTCGTGTGCCCTGTCGACCAGGCCGACGAGACGGCCTGGGTGGAGCTCGTGGCCTCCTCGCCCGACAGCGCGCTCGACGATTCGGTGCTGCCGATCCTGCTCTTCCCCGCGGGCAAGCCGAGCGCGCACTTCTCGCAGGCGGACGCAGCCAAGCCCTCTTCGAGCGCCGCGCCAGGGTCCGCGCCCACGAGCGACGCGCAGCAGTTCGTCGACGCGCTGAACCAAGTGCGCCACACGGCCGGAATGGGCGCCGTGGGCCTCGCGCAGGAGGAGCAGGCGACCGCCGACGCGTTGACCCCGCGCTACTGCCACGCCGCCCTCGACCCGAGCACGCGCTCGGACGCCGAGAAGCTCGCGCTCGGCCTCGCCGCCGGCTGGTCCATCAAGGCCACCATCGAGTACGGAAGCTTCGGCAGCGGCGTCGTCGCGGGCAAGGACGAGACCGCGCGTACGCTCCTGGCCGAGGCGCTCGAGCGCCCGTCGGGCCGCCAGACGCTGCTCGACCCCGCCGTCACCAAGGTCGCCGCGGGCTTCGCGCGTCAGGCCGACCACGACGCGCTCTGCGGGACGTACGTGAGCTGGCGCCTCTACTTGAAGCGGCCCGGGGACGTGATCGCCAAGGAGATCGCCGCGCGCGTCGCCAAGCTGCGCCAGCGCCGCGGCCTGCCGCCGATGCAGCTCGCGACGTACCTGAATGATCTCATGACCGACGCGGCGGCCTCGGTCGCCAACAACGAGAAGGACCCGAAGCAGGCGCTCAACGACCTGCTCGAGGCCGCGACGGGCCGCACGGGGCACGACCTGCGCGGGTGGTACTTCGAGGCCAGCCGGCTGGAGGACTTGGAGTTCCCGGGGGATTTCTTCGAGGGGGAGCTGGTGCTCGCGCTGCACGCGGGGTTCTACAAGCCCGCGGGCGCCGCGTGGGGACGGCACGGGGTGTTCATGCTGCTGGAGGACACGAAGGTGGCGGCGAAGGAGCGGGTGATTTTGGACTCGGGGCAGTAGGCTCAGAGCAACGGTACGCTGGGCTCCAGCGCATCGGCACGGGCGTCGCCAAAGAGGCGCGAGATCAGGCCCAGGAACGAGTTGCGCAGCCGCTCCGGCGGCCCCATGAACTGCATCTCGCGGTAGCGGAGAAGCAGCGTCTTCTCGTCGAGCGGGAAGCGCGTGTGCAAGTCGACGATGGCGTCCAGGTCAGGGCCGCCGCCGCGCGCCATCTTCATCAGCGCAAGGTCGTGCCGCTCGGGAACGAACACCCGAAGGTGCGTCAGTCCGTTGAGATCGTTGCGCAGCAAGCGCGTCTCGAAGTCGTAGGGCGCGTCGGCCTCGGGAGTCGGCCTCACTTCGATGTGCATCTTGGTGCTCTTGCTGGCGGCGTCCACGGCCTCCCAAAACGCTGCCTCTCCGTTGCCCCAGGTGTCGATGTCCTTGGTGGCGTGCATCGAGCCATACGCGAGCGCCAGCGAGGCGCCGCCGATGATGACCACGTCGGTGCGAGCCGACAGGCCCTGATCGACGGCGCGCAGGAAGCGCTGGAGTTGGTCACGCCCGTACTTGTCCATGGTGCTTCCTCACCGTGGCCTCGAACGTCTCGGCGCTCAGGTTCATCAAGAATCCCCACCTGCGTGCGCCAGGCGGCGTGGCATCGAGGGCCAGCGCCCGCTCGTACTTGTTGGCGGGCGGGACGAAGAATCGCACCTTGGTCCGACGACGGTCGAAAAGATCGAGCACGCGCTCCTTGAGCTCTGGCCGACGCGCCGCATCTGCGGTGAGTTCGACGAGCATGCCCAGCTCGGCCTGCAGACCTGCCCGGCGAGCGTCCTCCTTGAGTGCCGACCAGCGCAGCTTCGACTCGTTCGCCAGGACCACCAGCGGCAGCACTTTCAGCAGCCCCAGGTCGCTGCGCGCGTGCACGAGGCCACGCAGCAGAGCCTGCTCGACGGTCAGGTGCGCGACCGGCCGATACGAAAGCAGCGGCGCGCCGTGGGCCGCGAGCGATTCGCGAACACGATCGCCATCGTCGACCGCCGGGGCCTGGGTGTCGGCGACGCGAAGCAACGCGCGCAGGGAGCGCATCGCAGGGTGAGCTTCATTGGCCGACACGCGCTTCACAGGCCCGATGTGTTCGACACGAACCAAGCCGCCACGCAAGAGGTGCTCGACCTCCGCGTACGTCGCGTGCTGCGAGAGATTGGCGCGCCGGGCGAGCCCGCTGATCGAATCCTGGACGCGCTCGTGGACGACCAGCCGGAGCAACGCCTGTCGAGCGTTGGCGGAGGGCAGAAGCGTGTCGAGAAGCGTGGCGGTATTGTTATCCATGTTTTGGATGATTGTATTCACTGATTGGATATTAAGCAAGGCCAGTTGCCCTGCTGGAGAGTCGCTCTACACTCCCATCCCATGCCCGACGACCCCTCCGACTCCGACGCCGAGGCCCGCATCGTCGAGGGCCGCCTCAAGCTCCGGCAGCGCTTCCTCGACAAGATGAACAAGTCCGCCTCCTTGGCCGACCCGAAGCCGCTCGGCACCGGCGCGCCGAACCGGCACGGCATGCCGCTCATCCCCGTCGGGCAGACCGAGACCAAGAAGTGGCCAGTGCTGGACCTCGGGCGTCATCCACAGGTGCCGGAGGCTCAGTGGAAGCTCGTCGTCGATGGCGCGGTGGAGAACCCGCTGACGCTCTCGTGGGCGGACTTCCTGGCGCTGCCGCAGGTCGAGGACACGAGCGATTTTCACTGCGTGACCACGTGGTCGAAACTGGACATCCCGTGGAAGGGCGTGCAGCTTTCGACGGTGATCGCGCTCGCTCGACCGGCCGCTGGCGCGACGCATCTGATGACGCACGGCTACGACGGCTACACCACCAATCTGGCCCTCGAAGAGGCGCTCAAGGATGACGTTCTGCTCGCGCACACCGTGTACGGAGAACGGTTGCCCGTCGAGCACGGCGGGCCGGTTCGGGTGGTCACTCCGCAGCTCTATGCCTGGAAGGGTGCCAAGTGGATTCATCGGCTCGAGGTGTTGACGCGAAACCAGCTCGGGTATTGGGAGCTGCGCGGGTACTCGAACACGGCGCATCCGTGGCGGAACGACCGCTACTCGTGAGGTCGCGCCTGCTGCGGGTGATGCGCGCTGCGTTCGTGTTGGGTGCGCTGGCGATTCCGGCGAGCGCGACGGCGGCGGGGCGGCAGAACGTCGCCGAGTTCTTGCAGGCCACGTTCGCCAAGGACAAGGGGCTCTCGCCAGAGGAGCGCGCGTCGCTGCTCGCGGCCATCAAGGAGCGCTTCGCGAGCTACGCGGACACGGTCGTGCACCCCGAGAAGGGGGACATGGCGGCGGTGCTCAACGTGATCTCCGAGGGCAAGATGGACGAGCTCTCGGATGAGCGCATCGCGGACGTGGCGTTCGCGGCGTATCAGGCCATCTATCGCGGCGCGGACACAGAGGTGGTGCAGGGCATCGCGCTCTATGGCTATCGCAAGAAGGTCGACGCGGAGCGCATCGCGCAGTGGGCCAATGGCTATCGGCTGCTGACGACCAATCACGTGCCGGACGAGGTGGCGGCGGATCTCGTGCGCGTGGCGATGGAGAAGGACTGGGACGAGCACGCCTTCGACACCATCAAGTGGGCGCTCGTGTCGGGCGTGAAGGCGGGGCACGATCCGCGGCTCTACGCGGCGACGCTGTTCTCGCGGCTGCAGAAGGATCCGCAGCACCCGGGCACGGTGGTGGCCTCGACGGCGACGGACTTCGCGCGGGCGGCCAAGACGCACACGACCATGCCGGACCCTGGGTACAAGGGCGTGTTCTCCTTGAAGAAGGATGACGCGGGCGCGGGCGGGAAGCCGGCCACCGATGAGGCGCAGGCGGCGCGCGAGGCGAAGGCGCAGAAGCTCGTCGAGCAGGCGAACGCGGAGAAGGCGCAGGCGGCCGAGCGCGCGCAGAAGGCCAGAGAGCAGGCGGACGCGCAGGAGAAGTCGGCCGAGGATGACCTCGCGCGGGCGCGCAAGGCGGAGCAGGCGCAGAAGGACGCGATGGAGCGCGCGAGCGGGAAGGCCGACGCGAAGGAGCAGTCGGAGGCGAAGGCGCGCGCGGATGCGGAGCGGGTGAAGCGCGAGAAGGCCGAGGCGGCTGCTGCGGCGGCGAAGGCGCGGGCTGAAGCGGCGCGGGCCAAGGCGGAGGCGGCGAAGCAGGCTGCGGCCAAGGCGAAGGCGCAGCAGGAGGCCGAGCGGCAGGCGGCGATCGCGGCGGAGAAGTCGGGCAGCAAGCCAGCGCCCGCGGGCAAGTCGGCGGAGGCGGTGAAGGGCGCCGAGATCCAGAGCAAGGTCATCGACGACATCTGGCCCGGGCTCGAGCACGCGGCGCGCAGCTACATCGGCACGCCGTACGTGTGGGGCGGCGTCACGCACGAGGGCATCGACTGCTCGGGGTTCACCAAGGGCAGCTACAACGAGGTCGCGGTCACGCTCCCGCGCGTGGCCAAGGATCAGTGGACGCGCGGCACGAAGATCGAGGAGGCCGATCTGCGCAAGGGAGACCTCATCTTCTTCGACACGCTGGGCACGGGCGTCTCGCACGTGGCGCTGATGGTGGACCCGGCCAATCACAAGTTCATCCACGCGGGGTCGTCGAAGGGCGTCATCGAGGAGAACTTGGCGAAGACGTACTTCCAGGCGCGGTATCTGGGCGCGCGGCGCATCGTGAAGTAGCCCGGAGGAGCGAGGCGGCTGGCGCACGGGCCGATCGTGCGCTTGGGACTGGCGCAGAGACCGATCGTGCGCTGGCGGCTGGCGTGCGATGATCGGGGCATGGTGAAGGTGTTTCGCGCGCTGGGGCGCGGGCTGTTGCGGCTCTTGTTCGCGCTGATCGTGCTCACGATCGTGCTGGTGCTGGTGCCGTTCGGGCGGCAGGCGGCGCCGCATCCGCCGGGGCAGCTCCAGTTCCGGCGGCCGATGCAGACGCAGGCGCACGGGACGCTGCGCGCGGGCGCGGGCTGGGCGACCATCGACCTCACGCCGAACGTGCCCCTCGCGGGCTATCCGCCGCCGCGGCGCTGGGACGGCGTGGCCAAGGTCTTGGAGGTGACGGCGCTGGCGCTCGAGGTGCAGGGGCTGACGCAGCTCTACATCTCGCTGCCGGCGCTGATGGTGCCGCCGCCGCTCGAGGAGGAGCTGCTGCGCCGGCTCGCGCTGCCGCCGGAGGTGTGCGTGATGGTGACGGCGACGCACACGCACTCGGGGCCGGGCGGCACGTGGGACAACGCGCTCTTGGAGCTCGGCGGGAATGGCGCGTACACGCGCGAGCGGATGGAGTCGCTCGTGTCGGCGGCGACGCTGGCGGCCAAGCGGGCGCTGACGCCGATGATGGCGGCCACGCTGCAGACGGCGCAGGCGCCGTGGCCGGAGGGGCCAGCGACGGGGCGCGCGGGGGGCGCGATCGATCAGACGATCTCGGCCGTGCGGGCGACGCGCTCGGACGGGACGGTCGTGGGGACGATCGTGGTCTACGGGATGCATCCGACGGTGGTGCCGCGCAGCTTCACGGCGCTGTCGGGCGATTGGCCGGAGGTGGCGCAGAAGGATCTCGAGTCGCGCACGCGCGCGCCGGCGCTGGTGCTGCAGGGCGCGGTCGGCGACGCGACCTGGAATCGCGACGGGCTCAATCCGGAGGACACGCA
>JAFEBC010000479.1 GCA_018266095.1 Deltaproteobacteria bacterium | reverse complement strand
CGTTGGCGTTGGCGTTGGCGTTGGCGTTGGCGTTGGCGTTGGCGTTGGCGTTGGCGTTGGCGTTGAACACGACACGCCAGCCATCCGTGTCAATGCGGGACGTTCTCATCCGCGAACGGCGATTCTCCCGGCGGCAGCCGGTACACCTTGACCACGTCCTGCCCGAGGAGCTGCTCCACGTGCCACGGCTCCTTCTTGGCCAGGTTCGCGAGCGCGTCCTCATTCAGGAAGTAGCGCCGCCCGCGCTGCGTGACCACGTAGCACACCGTCCCCGCGCGGCACGTCCGCCCGCGCCGCATCAAGGTCTGCTTGAGGTCCGCGCGGTGGAACTCCTTCGCGTACAGCTCGGCGGGCCAGTCGATCTCCGTGGACACCTCCGCGCCCGGCTCCGCGTGCTGCGCGATGTACTCCATCGCCTCGCGGAAGCCCGCGTCGAAGTCGTCGCAGTGCGGGAAGAACCAGTCCACGTTCTTGTCCCCGCCGCCCAGCGCCGAGATGTACAGGCGCGCGTGCGGGAAGTGCGCCTTGGTGACCTCGGTGTCGTGCCAGAGCACGAGCAAGGTCACGAAGGGCACGAACAGCGCCACCTTCGGCGCCCGCGTCATCAGCACCTGCTGAACCCAGGCGATCGTGTACGCGCCCAGGATGAGGAACGCCGGCAGCACGCTCGTGTAGAAGCGGCCCCACTTGCTCCCCGAGAGCGAGTGCACGAAGAACCACACGCCCATCCACGCGAAGAGGAGCTTGTGCGCCGGCTTGCGCTGCGCGAGCGCGATCACGAGGCCCGCCATCGCCAGGAGGAACACGGGCGGCGTCAGCTTCACCGCCGTGAACACCGCATAGAACCAGGGCGGCGTGCCGTTCCAGCCGTACTCCACGAGGTTGTGGTAGATGCGGCCCATGAAGTACAGGCTGCCGTGCACCGTCTGCTGGCCGGTCGTGTAGCTCTTCGCGTAGACCCAGGTCGAGGGCAGGAACGGCGACCAGTTCACCGCGATCCACAGCACGAACGCGAGCCCGATGAGCTGCGCCCAGCGCTTCCCGGGCACGCGGAACATCGACTGCTTGCGCACCGAGAACACGAAGATCGGCGCCGCCAGCGCGAGCCACGGGAAGTACTTCGAGGCCAGCATCCCCGCGAGCGAGGCCGCGCCCCAGAGCTCCCAGCGCCGCTGCTCGGAGGTGCGCGCGTCGTCGGCCGCCGCCTTCGCCTCCGCGAGACACCAGCAGAGCAGCATGAGGAACAGACCGAGCAGCGTGTCTTCCTTCGCCACGCGCTGGTAGCCGATGAACGTCGTCGAGACCGCCGCGAAGAGCGCCGCATAGACGCCGACCGCGCGCCCGAACAGCCGCCGGCCGAGGAGCGCCACCACCAGGATCGACACGCCGCCAAAGGCCGCATTGGGCAGGCGCGTGATCAGCTCCGGCGCCCACCCGCGCGGCTCGCCGAACCAGCGCACCGCCGTGATCAGCACCTTCATCAGCATCGGGTGCTCGACGTCGTCGCCCGAGAAGTCGCCGTGCAGATAGCGGCCCGACGCCAGCCACTTGTGCACCTCGTCGTCGCCGAAGCCCTCCGCCGACAGCTCGCGCAGGCGGTACCAGAGGCCCACGCCCAGCGCGACCGTCAGCGCGAACAGGTCCGTCGCCGTCCAGGGCTCGGTGCGCCCGCGCAGCTCCGCCGCGTCGTGGCCGCTCGTCTGGTTCTGGGGGTCTGCCATGGAGGCGGGTTGTTTATGGGCGATCCCGGAAAAAGGGAAGCGCGCGCGAGGGCTCCGGCATCGAAAACACTGGCACGAATCCAGCGAGCGGCTAATCTTGCCCGAGGCCTACCAGGTGCGTTCCTCCCGAACCATGCTGCACCCTCGCCGCTGGGCGAAGCTCCTGCGCGCGCTCCTCCTGGGCACGGCGGCCTGGGCGTGCACGTACACGGCCGGCCTCATCGTCACCAGCGTCGCCTTCGCCGATGGCGCGGAGGACGCCAAGAAGGCCTCGCCCTCGGTCGGCTCCGGCCCGGCCACCTCGACCGACGACGTGCCCAGCGCCGAGAAGCTCGGCCTCAAGGAGAAGAAGGTCGACGTCCACGAGTTCCGCGTGGTGGACCGCTTCTCGGGCTCGGTCAGCTACTACCGCTTCATCGAGGACCCGGCCGAGTCGTTCATCCGCGCCACCTACCGCCCGCCGCTCGAGACCGTCACGCTCGGCTACGAGGTCCCCGAGAACCTGCGCCAGTCCACCAAGCGCCTGCGCTGGAAGTGGCGCGCGCAGGTGTTCCCCAAGAACGGCAACGAGTGCAAGAGCGGCTTTGGCGACTCGGCGGCCGTCATCTACGTGTCGTGGAAGCGCGGCCTCAAGTGGTACTCGCTCAAGTACGTCTGGAGCCCCGTCGGGCCCAAGGGCGAGACGTGCGACCAGAAGCGCAACCTCTTCGTGGTCCAGGACACCGTCATCAGCCGCTCCGGCGGGCCGACGGGCCAGTGGGTCACCGAGGACATCGATCCCTCGGCGGAGTTCCGCAAGCACTTCGAGAACAACGACCCGAAGGCCGAGGTCCCGGACTTCGTGGGCGTGGGCTTGATGAGCGATGGCGACGACACCAAGAGCGTCAGCGCTGCGGACTACGGCGGCTTCTCGCTGTTGTACTAGCCGCGCGCCGATCCGCTCGCGCCGCTCCGAGTCAGCTCACCGTAACCACGATGCCCGTGGCCGTCAGCGCGGCCGTGTAGGACGCGAGGTTCTCCCGCGCCGGGCCCTTCGTCACCACGCCGGCGCTCGTGTACGTGGCGCCGTGACAGGGGCACGAGAAGCCCGCGGACACGCTCTGGAACTCGACGTAGCACCCCTCGTGCGTGCACACGGCCGAGGTCGCGGTGGCCTCGGTGTCGCTGGTGCGCACGACCGCGATGGCGCTCCCGTTGTCGAGGCCGACGATGGCCCCGCCGCCTGCGGTGGCGAGCTTGGGGAACTGCGTGAACAAGAGCGTGGCCTTGCCGGAGGCCAGCGTCACCGAGCCGTCGACGTTGTAGCCGCCCCCGCAACCGCCGAGCTGCGAGAGGGCCGCGCCCGCGAGCGCGACCTTGGGGACGAGGCTCAGGAACTGCCGGCGTGAGTGCGACATGTGTGGTGCTCCTGGAATCGTGAACAGCCTTCCAGGAGACGGCGCGGCGCCTGATTCTGTTCCCGGCCTTGCGCAGCCGGAGCCCAAGCCGAACGGGCTAGATGAGCCCCGTCAGCTCACCCAACCGGCGCAGCGTCAACGGCGCCTGCGGCTCCGCGCGGCAGGAGTCGAAGCACTTCCCGCAGTTCGGCCCCGCGTACGCCTGCGGCACGTACTCGCTGTAGTGCGCCACCGCGGGCAGCTCGGCGCAGGGCTGCACCATGCCCTTGGGGTTCACGTGGATCATGTACTTGCCCGCCGTGCACCCATCCAGGTGGCGCTTCTCGTAGAACGTCGGGAGCGTCTCGAAGAACCAGTCGCTCGTCATCACGTTCCCGTACTCGCGCTTGAGCTGGATGATCCGCGCGCACACCTTGCGGAACTCCTCCATCTTCTCCGGCGAGACGAAGTGCTTCTGGTTGCCGTTCTTGAGGTCGTTGTAGCCCGAGAACGCGATGTTGATGCCCCACGAGTGCGCGAGGCGAATCAGCGGCTCGGCGTCGTGCATGTTGTCGACCATCAGCATCGACGCGAAGGTGAAGACGTGGTGCCCCTCCTTCACCATCTTGGGCACCGTCTTCGACAGGCGCTCGAACAGGCCCGGGATGCCGCGCTCCTGGTCCTGCCGCGCGTCCGGGTAGTTCATCGAGATGTTGATCTGGTGCACGCCGGCGTTGACCATCTCGCGGATCTTGGCCTCGGTGAGGAAGCCGCCGTGCGTCAGCACCGTGATGTAGCGGAAGCCGGGCACGTCCTTGATCGACTGGATGATCGGCACCAGGTCGCGGCGGATCATCGGCTCGCCGCCCGTCAGCACCACCACGAGCGGGTCGAAGCGGCGCACGATGTCGGTGAAGTCCGTCATCTCGTCGCGGTCGCTGATCTTCCAGTAGTCGCAGAAGTCGCACCGGGCGTTGCAGCGCTTGGTCACTTCGATGGAGACCGACAACGGTCGCCGGTTCAACTTGAGGTCGACGAACTTGCCCGCGGCGCGGAACTTGTCCATCGGCGACAGTGCGATCTTCATGCGCGCTCCCAACTCCTGACTGCTGCTCGGATTTTCAGTGCGGCTGGTACTTCCCCGAGCGGAAAGGGCGTGTCCCTAGCATCCACCGGGGCATGAAGCAAATCCGTTGGACGACGGGTGCTTGACCTTTGTGCCCGGAAGCCCGGACCCGGCGGGCGTGAGATCGGTCACAAAGCGTCTGAGACCTGGGTGTCGCGCCGGTCGGCCGCGCGCGTGCCTCGGCCCGTTTCAGCCGACGAATCAGGGGGTTGGCCTACAGCGGCTCGTTCTGCTGCCCCGGGCGCGCCACCAACACGGCTTGCGCGGCGCTGCGGGCTGCCGCCGAGGCCGACTCGTCCATCGACAGCGTGCGCAGCTTGGCCCGCTGCTCCTCGGACAGGCGCTTGCCCTTCCAGCGCGCGTGCGAGAGCTCGCGGGTGAGCTCGGCGATGAGCTGCTCGTTGCCCACCATGGCAGCGCGGGCCTCGGCGGCGGCGGACAGGCGATCCACGCCCTCGGGCCGGTTGTCGAAGAGCGACTTCATGCGCAGGGCGAACGGCCCCGGCACCACCGCGGCGCGGCCCGGATCGCGCAGGACCGGCGGCGGCAAGACCGGCTCCTGCCACTCCAGCTCGCGGCTCGTGTCGGCCCAGCGGTGCGGGTGCGGGATGCGCTTGCCCTTGGGGTCAAAGCGCAGCGGCTCCTTGCCCGTGTAGATCGAGCCGTCCGGCAGGGAGATCGAGTTGCTCTCCTTGAGGGCGCGCAAGACGCCCGCCGGCACGCGCGACCGCTCGGCCCCCAGCGGCGCAGGCTCGGTGCTCCCCGCCTCGCCCGGCCGCGGACCGCCCGTCGCGCGCGAGGCCTCCTCGGTGGCCGCCACTGAGGGCCGCGGGATGAGCGCGGGCATGTTGCGCGGGAGCGCCTTCTCCAGCGGATCGACGGGCCCGTCCGGCGGCGGCGTGACCCCGGGCGCGGGACGCCCGCGCTGCGTGCCTCGGTTGATGGCGGGCGCGAGCGTCTTGGACGACCCCAGGTGCTGCGTCGTCATCCGCGACGGCACGGGCTGCGGCGGAGGCGGCTTGGGCAGCGGCGGCGCGGCCTGGGGCGCGAGGCTCTGCGGCGCGGATTTGCCTGTCGATGCGGGCGCTTGCGTGCTGGCGATGGGCGCGCCCAGGCCGCCCTTGGGCCGCGTGAGCACGTCGGTCGTCTGCACCGACGCGGTGGCCTCCTCGGCGGCCTTGATGAGCGGGGCGAAGGCGTCAGGCAGGAACGGCGGCCAGGGCGTCACGAGCCCCATGCGCTTGGCGGCCGCGGGCGCCTTCTTGAACTTCGTGCACAGGTCGACGAAGTGCTTCTGCCAGAGCGCGCGATCGCCCTCGGCCAGCTCGCCGCCGAGCGCGAAGAGGGCAGCAGACACGCCCGCGCTCACCGAGCCCTGGGCCGCGAGCAGCTCCTTGACCCGATCCTTTCCCAGGACCGACGAGGCCGCGTGCGCCGCGCGGGTGAAGGCCTCGGCGCGGTCGCCCACCTTGCGGATCTGCTCGCCCTGCGTCTTGAGCGCCGCGGGGAGCCCGCCCTCGGCCAGCCGCTTGGCGTGGCTGCCCAGGCGCGGATCGGTGAGCAGGTCGCCGCCCTGAAACAGCAGCTCGGCGAGCTCGGGATCGGGCAGGCCCACCTCGAGCAGCGCGCGGGCGGCCAGGAGGCGCGCGCCCTTGGGCACCTTGAGGTCGCCCGCCACCGACAAGAGGATCGGCGTCGCCCCGCGCATGTTGGCGAGCTCTTTGTGCTCACTCGGCTCGGCCGCGAGCGCGAGGCCCAGCGCCCCCACCGCGCCCGTCTCGCGCAGGCGCAGGGCCTCGAGGAACTCGTCGAGCGACTTCCAGGAGCCGAGATCGCCCTGCTTGAGTGTGGAGAGGATGGCCATGCGCTGTTGGAATTATCGCACGGTCTGCCAGGGCGCGACCCAGGGCTTCTTGTCCACGCTCGTGTGCAGCTTGCCCAGGCCGTCGACCACCGTGTGGAAGCCGAGCACGGCGACGATGAGCAAGACGCCCGCCCGCGCCGACACGCGCAGCCGGACGCGGCCCGCCAGCGAGAGCACGGCCGCGGCCTCGAGCAGGAACGGCGGATACCCGAGATAGCCCGGCAGCGGCATCTCGAACACGCGCGGGTCGGTGAACCAGGGCACGGTGTAGAACCAGCCGCGCGCGCAGCCCCAGTTGAGGCCCTCCCACACGAGGCCGAGCGGGATCGCGTAGGCCAGGAGCCGCAGCACGTAGCCCGAATCGCCCTCGCGCAGCGCCTCCAGCGGACTCGGCAGCGCGCCCAGCGGCCGCGGCCCGAGCAGGAGCATGGTGCCCTCCGCGAGCGGCAAGACCCAGAGCCAGGCGAGCGGGAAGAACGTCTTGGGGAACGCCAGCGCCAGCGCGAGGCTCGTCAGGCCGCCCAGATACAAGCGCAGGGCCTTCCTGCGCGCGACCGGCCTCTCCAAGACGCGCGCCACCCGCTCGAGCGCGTGCGCGGGCGGGTGATTGGCGAGCCACGCCTCGCCCAGGCGGATCGCCGGCAGCACGGTGGCGAACGACACCGCCGAGAACAGCGCGCTGCCCAGGCGATTGTCGACCTCGCCCACGTACCACCAGTTGTTGAGGCGCAGATTGAGGAGCTCGAAGAGGTCCCAGAAGGCGATGCTCGCGCCGCAGGCCCAGGCCCAGTCGGTGACCTTGTGCAGCGGGGTCGCGCCGTGCCGCAGCCGCACCAGCGCGTCGAAGAAGAGCAGCATCGCGCCCCACGCGAGCGGGAAGCGGAGCAGATCGATGCCCTCGCTGCGCTGCGAGCACCAGAGCACCCCCGCGATCGCGCAGAGCCCCGCGGCCGCGCGCACGGCCGCTTGCGGGCGGTGGCGGAGCGTCGGCGAGGTGGACGAAACGAACGCGGTGTCCATGAGCGGGCGGATCTTACGCCAAATCGGGCTCGTGCTAGCGTGCGGCCGTGCTCGCCCGATGCCCAAACTGCCGCAGCACCTTCTCCACCGACCGCACCGGACGCCAGGATTGTCCGACGTGCAAGAAGCCGTTGGTGGTCCCGGAAGCGCCTCCTGTCGCGGCCACCGCGCTGCCGTCTGCCTCGGGGGCAGGCCCTTCTGCACCAGGCCAGGCTGGGCCCGGCGCTCCTCCTCCGAGCGGCGGCTTCGGCAACTTCGAGTCGCCCAACGCGGGACCGCCGCAGGGCAAGGGCACGCCCTGGGAGCTCGGCACCGGCGGCGCCTTCGCGTCGTGGCGCGAGACGATGGTGCAGGCGCTCTTCGAGCCCGGGAAGCTCTTCTCCAGCATCGACCTCGAGCAGGGCAGAAAGCACCTGAGCTTCGCCATCATCACCGGCTCGATCTTCCTGATGGTGAGCCAGCTCATCGAGCGCTTCGTCATCGGGCCGCAGACCGAGCAGTTCCGCAAGATGGCGCAGGACATGCTCGGCGACCGCGGCCAGAAGCTCGGGCCCTTCGTCAAGAGCCTGATGGGCGTGAACACGAACTCGGCCGCGACCACCATCGTGCTGCTCTTCCTCGCGCCGCTGTTCGTGCTCGTCTTCCTCTACGCCAACGCGCTGGTGACGCACGGGTTCGCGCTGCTCTTCGGGCAGAGCAAGCGCGGCTTCAAGGCCACCTTCGCGGCCTGCGCCTACTCGAACGCCACCACCGTGCTCATGCTGGTGCCGGGCTGCGGCAGCCCCATCGCCATCCTCTGGTGCGTGGTGCTCATCGGCATCGGCATCAAGATCACGCACGGCGCCTCCACGGGTGGGGCCACGGCGGTGGCGCTCGGGCCGTACTTGCTGTGTTGCCTGGGCATCTGCGCGCTCACCACGCTCGGGGTGACGGCCGCGATGCAGGGCGCCGCGTCTGGCTTCCAGCCGTAGCCAGGGAGTCGAGCATCCTCATGGAGCCGCTGGTCGCCGAGCCCGTCGAGATCGACCGCCCGGCGCTGGTGCGCGCAGGTCCGCCTGAGGTGCACGCGCGGATGCTGGCGCTCGTGGGCGTGGCGTCGTTCGTGGCCGCGCGCGTGCTCTCGCTCGACGGGCCCGCGCTCTACACCTGTCCGTTCCGGGCAGCGACGGGCGTGCCCTGCCCCTCGTGTGGCGCGACGCACGCGTTCGTGCACCTCGCGCACGGTGAGTTCGGCCAGGGTCTCTTCGCGAGCCCGCTGTTTGCGCTCTTGGCCCTCGCGCTCTGGACGGGCAGCGCGTTCACGCTGGCGCGCCTCGTGGGTCTGCGCTGGACGCTCGCGCTCCCCGACCTGCGCTCGCAGCGCGCGCGGGCCCTCCGCTACGCGGCCGTGGCGACGATCGCCGCCAACTGGGCCTTCGTCGTCTTCGTCTCGCGCGGGGGCGCGCCGTGAGCGTCCTGGCGATGGCCAACTGGGACGGCCTCTCGCGCGAGGGCGGCTCGCAGCTCGCGGTGCCGCTGTGGGCGCTGTTCTCGTTCCTGTGCGGCTCGATCCCGTTCGGCCTGCTCATCACGCGCGCCGTGGCCGGCAAGGACGTGCGCGAGATCGGCTCGGGAAACATCGGCGCCACCAACGTCGCGCGCGCGGCCGGCAAGGGCGCCGCGATCGCCACGCTCGTGCTCGACGCGCTCAAGGGCCTCATCCCCACTCTGCTCGCCTTGAAGCTCACGCTCGCCGCGGGCCCGCTCGCGCTCGCCAGCAAGGATCAGCCGCGCCTCGCCGCCATCTGCGCGCTCTGCGCCGTGCTCGGCCACTGCTTCACGCCCTGGCTCAAGTTCAAGGGTGGCAAGGGAGTCGCCACCGGCCTCGGTGTGGCCCTCGCGCTCGCGCCCATCGCGGCCCTCGCGGGCGCGGTCGTGTGGGTGCTGCTCTACAAAGTGCTGCGCATCTCCAGCGTGGGCTCGCTCGCGGGCGTGCTGGTGGCGCTGGTGGTGGCGGCCTTCACCGCGCCGCTCTCCGCGTGCGTGTCGCTCGGCGTGATCAGCGCCGTGATCGTGCTGCGCCACACGGAGAATCTGAAGCGCATCCTCGCCGGCCGCGAGAAGTAGCCCGCTCAACGCCGCGCGCGGCAGCCGCTACATCGCCTCGTCGAACCCGCGCTCGAAGAGGTCCGAGATCGCGTCCACGCACGCCTGCGCGTCGTCGCCCTCGGCCTTGACGGTGATGCTCGTGCCCTTGGCTGCGGCCAGCATCAGGACGCCCATGATGCTCTTGCCGTTCACGTCCTGGCCGTCCTTGCTGAACGTCACTTCGCAGCCCGGGAACTTGTTCGCCGCCGACACCAGCTTGGCCGCCGGGCGCGCGTGCAGACCCATCTTGTTGCGGATGAGGCAGCTCTTCTCGATCTCCATGCCGAGCCGCCTACTCCTTGACCGACGCCGCCCGCACGCCCAGCTTGACCGGCGCCGGGGCCTTCTCGTCGTCGTCTTCAGCCGGGGCCGAGAGGTTCGTCGCCAGCGGGCTGATGCCGGGCGCCGCGCGGAAGTACACGAACGCCGACACGAGCCACACCGCGAGCAAGAGCCCCGAGCCCAGGTGCGGCAAGCCGCCGAACAGCAGCGTCAGCGCGCCGCCCAGGAAGGTGGCCCACAGCGCCGGCGCGAGCGACTTGCGCTTCTCCCGCGGAGCGCGCGCAGCCTGCAGCGCACCCCACGCGAGGCCGAACAGCGCCGCCGCCAGCAAGAGCGAGAACGGACGCCCGCCCGCCATCTCCGGGAACAGCATCCAGAGCGCGCCCGCGACCAGCAGCGCAGCGAGGAGTGCCGCGGCGTTTCCAAAGCGCCGCTCTTCTTGCGTCAGTTTCGGTGCAGGCATCGTGCGGAGAGTCCCTTGTCTTGGTGAGCTCTACGTGAGCGGGCGGGCGACCTTGCGCGCGCGCATCAGCGCGTCGAAGGCCTTGGTCCCGACACGGGCCACGGTGAGCTGGAGGTGGAGCTTTTCGCCGTTCTGCGAGAGCTGGACCGAGCGCGCTTCGCCGAGCCGCAGACCGACGCGGCCCTCGTGCGTGGCGTTCGGACCGGCGTTCAGGCCGTGGTCGAGCGAGAGCTTGTAGCCCAGGCAGACCTGCTCGGGCCCGTCCTCGCGCGGCGAGAGATCGAGCGACATCGAGAGCGGCGCCGACTCGGGCGCATCCTCGCGCGACTGCGAGAGATCGAGGTGCAGCGCCTGGCCGTCCTGGCCCACGAGCAGCGGGCTGGCGAGGAGGTCGCCGTCGTCGTTGCGGACCTCGACCGAGTAGAGCAGCGGCTGGACCGCCTCGGGCCGCAGGCGGCCGAACGTGCTCTCAGAGCCGATCACGCCGACGCCGAAGCCCATCACGGCGCAGGCGATGACGTACCAGAGGCGGCTCTTGATGCGGGCGACCATGGACGCACCCTGTCAAGCCTTGTGCGCTGAGTCAACCCCCGGGGCGCACTTGGCGGATGGGGCGAAATCTGGCCGCAATTTCAAAGGGTCTTCGTCCCCGCGGTCCCGTGGCGTGGGGAGGCGGTTGGTCTCCGGTGTCTCCGCGGTCCCGGGCCGTGGGGAGGGTTGCGCCCTCCGGGAGGCCTGCGGCACGACCGGCACCTCGCGTCCGCGAGGTGCTGGGAGCTCCGACTGAGTACCTTGATGTGCCGCGCCTCAGTCGGGCGCAATCCCTCCCCACGCCCCGGAACCGCTCTTTGGATCGGGGCGGTGCGGCGGTGGACTCTCCCCACGCCACAGGACCGCTCTTGCAATTGTGGTCAGGCTTTCGAAGGGAGGTCTTAGTAGATCGAAGACGTCCGCTTGGCGCCCGTGTAGTCGAGCCACACGGTCTTGAGGTGCGTGAAGAAGTTCGCGCCCTCTTCGGCCATCTCCTTCTCGCCGACTCCCGTGCCCTTGATGCCGCCGAAGGGGAGCTGAGCTTCGCCGCCGACGGTGGGCTGGTTGACGTGGAGCATGCCGACCTCGGCGTGCTCGACGAACTTGATCGCGTCGAAGTAGTTGGACGTGTAGATGCTGGCGGCGAGGCCGAACGGGACGTCGTTGGCGAGCTCCAGCGCGTGCGCGGGGTCCTTGGCGGCCTGGATGGCGAGGACAGGGCCGAAGACTTCGTCCTTGGCCAAGAGGTGTGACTGCTCGACGTTGTCGAAGATGGTGGGCGCGCAGAAGAAGCCGCGCTCGTGCTCGGGGCCGCTCAAGCGCTCGCCGCCGACGAGCAGGCGGGCGCCGTCCTTCTTGGCCTGGGCGATGGCGTCGAGGTCGGTCTGGAGCTGGCTCTTGTCGACGGCGGGGCCCATGTTGACACCCGCCTTCATGCCGTTGCCGACGACGAGCTTCTTCACGCGCTCGACCAGGGCCTCGGTGAGCTTGGCGCGGATGCCGGGGGTGACGACGACGCGGCTCGTGGCGGTGCAGCGCTGGCCGGTGGAGCCGTAGGCGCCCTGGATGATGCCTTCGACGGCGAGGTCGAGGTCGGCGTCGTCGAGCACGACCACGGGATTCTTGCCGCCCATCTCTGCGGTGACCTTGGCGCCGCGCGCCGCGGCCCGCTGGTAGAGGCGGATGCCGATGGAGTTCGAGCCCGTGAAGCTGATGGCCTTGATGCGCGGGTCGTCGACGATGGTGTCGCCCACGGCGCCGCCCGGGCCGGTGACGAAGTTGAGCACGCCGGGGGGCAGGCCGGCCTCCTCGAAGGCTTGCACGAGCAGCATGGTGCAGATGGGCGTCAGCGAGGCGGGCTTGATGACCGCGGTGCAGCCGGAGATGAGCGCGGGCGCCGTCTTCCACACCGGAATCGCGAAGGGGAAGTTCCAGGGCGTGATGAGCGCGACGGGGCCGACGGGGCGGCGCAGCGTGAAGCAGAGGTTCGCGCGCGATTCGGACGGGAGCGTCTTGCCGTGGATGCGGAAGCCCTCGCCTGCGTAGAACTCGAGCAGGTTCAGGCCCTTCATGATCTCGCCCTTGCCCTCGTTGAAGGTCTTGCCTTCCTCGCGGCAGAGGGCCTCGCCGAGCAGGTCCACCTTGCCCTTCAAGATGGCGTGCGCGCGCCCGATGATGCGGCCGCGCTCGGGGGCGGGCGTGTTGGCCCAGCCGGGGAACGCGGCGGTGGCGGCGTCGATGGCGGCGGTGGCGTCGGCCTTTCCAGAGCGCGGGAAGTGGCCGATGACCTCGTTCGTGTCGGCGGGGTTGATGCACGGATCCCAGGCGCCCGTGGTCGGGTCGACCCACTTGCCGTTGATGAAGTTCTGCCGCCGCTCGTCTGCTGCCGGGATGTGCATGGACATGCGCGAAACCTTGCACACGAGAGCTGCGCGCGCAACGGATCTCAGAGGAGAAATCGACCGACGCGGCACGTCGATCACGCGCGCGATCGGCGGCGATCAGCGCCCGCAGCGGACGGCTTCAATCGACGATGAAGAGCCTGACTCCGGACGCGGTCGAGGAGCGGTGCGCGCCGTCGTCGTCGGCCACGAGGTACGTCTGGCCCGCGCCCAGCTTGAACGAGCGGCCATCAGCGAGCTCAGTGAGCAAGTCGCCTTCGAGCACGTGCAGCACGTGGCCGCGCTTGCACCAGTGATCGGCGAGGTAGCCCGCGGAGTACTCGACGAGCCGCACGCGCACGTTGCCGACCTCGCGCGTGCGCCAGAGGGCAAAGCCGCGCTCGCCCGCGTGGCGCGTGGGCGGAAGCTGCGACAGGTCCTGGATCTCGAAGGGGATGCCGGTGAGCTTCATGGGCGCCTCGCGTGGAGCGTACCGCGGCGGCGTTCGTGCGTGGAGCGTGCTGCGTCGGGCGTCGGCGTGCAGCGTGCCGGTTGCTGCGTGGGCCTCCGTGTTGCGCTCGCGCCCCGGGTGTCCCGAGGCGCGAGTGTGCGGCTTAGGTCGCGTTACTTCGCGGCCGGAGCGGCCGTCGGCGCGCCCTTGGCCCACTTGCCCTTGGCCTTGTGGCACTCCTTCTTGGTCTTCGAGACTTCCTTGCCGTCGATCTCGCAGTGGTGCGTCTGGGCGGCGGCGAAGGCGGCGACGGGCGAGAGCAGGAACGCGACGGCGATGGCGATGGTCTTCATGGTGGTCTCCGGTGTGGCGTGAACGTGGTTTCGAAGCTGGCGCGTCTCTGTAGCGCCGGACGCCCGCGCCAACAAGTGTTTGCGGGTGCGACATTGGTCTGGTGCCAAGGCGGCCTCGGGACAGGCAGCCGCAGCGCAGCTTGACTCCGTTCGGACTGGCAACGGAACATTCGGTCATTCTGGGGGAACACTTTGAAAAAACTCGTCCCGGCCCTGCTGGTCGCGGCCGCCTGCGGGGGCAGCAGCGAAGCATTCATTCCGTGTCAGACCAACGCGGATTGTCCTCACGACAGCCTGTGCGCCTCTGATCACACCTGCTGGACTCCGCCGTCGGTTCCGCCTCTCCCACCCGCCTGGGAGGAGAACCCGACCTATGTGGGGCCACACCAGGTCGCCTTGCACTGGCTCGTCGACATCTCCACCGTGCGCACCGAGATCTCGCACGTGCCTCCGCGGGAAACCGACCCGATGACGACGGATCAGACGTTCTTCCTTCCCGATGAAGTTCCGGTGCACGGCGTCGGCTATTCGCTCGTGGCCGTGTCGGCGGCGGGCGCGAAGAGCCATCCTTCGAAGGTCCGCTATCCGCCGACCCCCGCCGCGGCCGTGACCGTGACGGCAAGCCCGTCGACGCCCTCGGGCTTCGTCGTCAGATGGACGGGGATCGACGCAGCCGCCGTGTTCTTCCAGCAAGGGGCGCAGGCGCCGACCAGCACGAGCTGCGTCTCTCCCTGCCTGTACACGCAGCTCGCGCCCGCGACCACCTACACGATCTGGGTGGAGGCCATCTCCGACAGCGGCACGTTCTGGTCGGACTCCACGCAGGCCACCACCTTGCCGGGCGCGCCTACGCAATTGCGCGCGACACCGGCGGTCAACAGCGCGCTCATCGAATGGTCGCCCGCCGATGGCGCCGATGGCTACACGGTCGAGTCCTTCGACGGCACGATCACCTCTCAGGCCACGACTGGGACCTCGGCCACCATCCCTTGCATCCGGCACCTGCCGTGCAACGTGATCGTCATGAGCCAGCGCGGGACCCTCGCGGGAGGCAGCGCGCAGATCGCCGCCTCGCAGCTCGAGCCGCCTCCAGCGCCGACGGGCTATCAATTGCTGCTCGACCTGCCAGGGGCCCATCTCTCCTGGAACGCCGCGCCCACCGCGACGGGCTATCGCATCGACGGCGTCCCTGGGGGGCCAGTGACGACGAGCAGCACCTCCTATGACGTCGCCGCGGTGCCGACCAACCGGCAGCTCGGCTTCTATGTCTCGTCCATCAACGCCGCGGGGGTCGGCAACCCGACGGGCTCGGGCGTCTTCGTGCCGGGCACCTTCGACACCGAGCGGCTGGGCAGCGCCGGCTCGACAGCCGCCGTCCTCGGGCCGACGAGCAGCGAAGTCTCGGAGACCTTCACCATCCACGGCGAGGGTGCGCTCGATTGCGCCGAGCTGGGGGTCCTCACCGGGATCTACTCCCACCTCGGCAGCGTCTGGCTGGGCGGCGTACTCGGACTTGATCAGCGGACCGTGTCGAGCGCGTTCACCGACGGGCCCACGCGGCTCGAACACTCGTTCGTGGAGGGGACCTGGTTCGACTTCTCCGGCGACGACCTCTATCTGACGCCCGGCGCGCGGGTGCGGCTGGGTGTGTCCGGCGCCCTCACGAAGGCGCTCCTCGATCCTGTTTCGGACGCGACTGGCACGTACGAGGTGCTGGGTGTCTCGCATGCCGACGCGGACCTCCTGGGGCGCCTCGCGCTGCGTGCGGCCGCCACCAGCACGCCCTGGATCAAGAGCGCCAACATCGATGGTCAGCTCGCCCTCGCCTGGAACGGCGTTCCGGGGGCGCGCGCTTACCGGGTGGTCGACACCGCGGACGACACGGCGCTGACACAGGGCCCCGAGCAGTCGGCCATGCTCGTCGGGCCGCTGACCGCGGATCTGCGTGTGGATGCGCTCGACGGCGCCGGGGCGGTGCTCGAGACGCTTGCGTTCAAGAATCCGTCCTGGCAGGGGGCTGATGTCCTCGCCGCCCAGAACTTCGCCCTCGCGTCCACCAGCGTCCTGGTGTGGACGGCGGCGCCACCAGACGCGCCCGCACATGCCGAGTCGCTCACGCAGACGTTCGTGGCGCATGCGGGCGGCGTCGCCGTGGCACTCGACGTGTTCGTGGTGGGTGGGCCTGGGTACTCGACCTCCAGCGCCAAGTGGTTCAGCGCATCGCTCCAAGACGACACCGGTACCGAGCTGGCGAACAAGAGCGCTTGGGTTCCAGAGCCGGGCACCATTCCACCGCTCGGGCCGCTCTTCGTGGGGCAGCCGCAGTTCTTCGGATTCTACCCGGCGGGCTCGGGACCGACGCTGGTCGCCGGGCGCACCTACCGGCTGGTGATCACCTCGCAGGGCCCTCTGCAGGTGGCCACGAGTCCCGGCGGCGATCTCGTCTTCCGCATGCACGTGGTGCTGCCATGAGGCACGGACTCGTTGCCGCTCTCTCGCTCTTGATCGCGGCCTGCGGCGGGGCGTTTGGCACCGATGGCTCAGTCCACGGCATCTCCGCCGACATGGAGAGCGGGGTGATGCGGGTGGCGGTCAGCGACGATCAGTCGGCTTCGCTCGCCGAGCTCTTCCTCTCCTCGGCCCCAGACGTTTGTACGCTCGGACAGTCGGTGCACGCCTTGAACGGCGCGCAGGTCATCCAGATCCGCCTCGCCATCGGACTGCCCAACGGCTCCTTCACCACGCCCAATGTCGGCGGACGCTTCGACATCACGGCGATCGGCGGCCCGGGTCACAAGATGGCGAGCGCGGCGTTCGACCGCCTGCCCACATGTGGTCCACAGTCCCTGCCGCTGGTGGAGGAGGCGGCGATCGACGGATCGGTGACCATCGAAGAGCTCGACCTCGACTCGAGCGGGCCGGTTCGCATGCGCGGGTCGTACGAGCTCCTGTTCGATCACTCCGCGGGTTCGGTCACCGGCACCTTCGACACGAGCGGCTGCGACGGCTTCTACCCGGTGCTGCAGTTCTGCAACTAGGCTGCGACCGCCCGGCGTCGAGCCCCCGGCCATCGCGCGCATCGTGTGACGCTCCTCATTGCGCCCACTCGTGGCCGTTGCTACTCTCCGCGCGTCCCGCTGACAGACCCTCTCGCGCCCACACCGACAACTCGCCCACAGCCCGCGGCCGCTCCCCCCGATTCGAGGCCGCGCACCCAATGTTCAACGGCATCTACAAGCTCTTCTCCCGCGATCTCGCGATCGACCTCGGGACCGCCAACACGCTCATCTACATCCGCGGCATGGGCATCGTCTCCAACGAGCCCTCCGTGGTCGCCGTGCAGCAGGAGTCGCGCGGCGGAAAACGCGTGCTCGCGGTCGGCAAGGAAGCGAAGGAGATGCTGGGCCGCACGCCCGGGAACATCGTCGCCATCCGGCCGATGAAGGACGGCGTCATCGCCGACTTCGAGATCACGGCGGCGATGCTGCGCTACTTCATCCGCGCGGCGCACAACCGCACCACGATGGTGAAGCCGCGCATCATCATCGGCATCCCCTCGGGCATCACCGAGGTCGAGCGGCGCGCGGTGCGCGAGGCGGCCGAGAGCGCGGGCGCGCGCGAGGTCTATCTCATCGAGCAGCCGATGGCGGCCGCCATCGGCGCGGGGCTGCCCATCACCGAGCCCTCGGGCAACATGATCGTGGACATCGGCGGCGGCACGTCGGACGTCGCGGTGATCTCGCTCGCCGGCATCGTGTTCGCCAAGAGCGTGCGCGTCGGCGGCGACAAGATGGATGAGGCGATCATCCAGCACATCAAGCGCAAGTACAATTTGCTCATCGGCGAGCGGACGGCCGAGCTCATCAAGATGGGCATCGGCAACGCGTACCCGACGGACGAAGTGCTGACCATGGACATCAAGGGCCGCGACCTCGTGGCCGGCGTGCCGCGCACGCTCACGGTGAGCTCGGACGAGATCCGCGACGCGCTGGCCGAGCCGGTGAACGCGATCGTCGAGGCGGTGAAGGTGACGCTGGAGCGCACGCCTCCTGAGCTCGCCGGTGACATCGCCGACCGCGGCATCGTGCTCGCGGGTGGCGGCGCGCTGCTCAAGGGCCTGGACGCGCTCCTGCGCGAGGAGACGGGCCTGCCGGTGTTCCTGGCCGAGGACCCGCTCTCGTCGGTCGTGATCGGCGCCGGCAAAGCGCTGGAGGAGCTCGACATCCTCCGCCAGGTCTGCTCGCCGGCGTAGCGTCCCTCCGGCCCTGAAGACGCGCTCGCGCTGCGCGTCGCGCTCAGCGCCGCGGGGGCTTGGTCGGCGCCTCGATCGACTCCAGATCCTTCCCGT
>JAFEBC010000478.1 GCA_018266095.1 Deltaproteobacteria bacterium | reverse complement strand
GCTCGCCTGGCTCTCACCGCTTGCATGCGCAAGCTCATCGTCATCCTCAACGCCATGCTGCGCGATCGGCGTCACTGGTCCACGGAGGTCGCTTGACGAACAACACGGTTACTCTGCGGTGAATCTCCACTCGTGCGCAAGCGATCCGATCTCGCCACCGCCTACCGCTACTTCGCCACCATCGGCGCCGCCACGCTCGTCTCCTTCGCCAGCATCGCCAGGCGCGTCTTCGCGTCGTCGCGCACCGGCGTGAGCTGCGGCTCGCAGTCCGCCCACAGGTTGGCGAAGTCCCGATACAGCGCCGCCGCCGCCTCACGCTTGCCCATCGACTCCAGCACCTGCGCCCGCCGCAGCCGCTCCGGCGCCCAGAAGCCCGCCATCACCCACTCGCTGTTGGTGTCCAGCGACTCATAGAACGCGAGCGCCTCCTGCGTGCGCCCCGCCAGCCGCAACGCCTCCGCGCGCAGCCAGCGCGGGAACGCCGTGGTCAGCAGGTTGAACCCCATCGACCGCATCGGGTGCCCGGCCGTCATCTGCTCGAAGAGCAGCAGCGCCCCCGCCACGTCGCCCTTGGTCAGCAAGAGGTTCGCCCGGATGGTGCGCGCCAGGTCCTTCCCCTGCGGCGAGTTCTCCGGATCGGTCGTGGCCTCCAGCGCCAGCGCGTCGGCTTCAGTCGCCGCTGCGTCGCCCAGCGCGCTCGCCAGGAGCCCGTGCGTGTAGGTGTGGATGCGCACCGCCTCCAGGTGCGGCACGCCCGTCTTCTCCACGAAGTCCGGCCCCTTGAGCTGCGCGAGCTGCTCCTGCACGGACCTCTTGTCGCGCCCCAAGAGCGGCCACAGCGTCATCTGCGCCCGCGAGTAGATCGGCGCCGGATCCGCGGTCGCCAGGAGCGCCTCCGCCTCCAGCGGCCGCCCGTGCACCGCCAGGATCTGCGCGCGAAACAGGATCACCGAGCGCTTCTCGAAGGGCGCCTTCGCCATCTTGGCCGCCTCGTCGAGCGCCGCCGTCGAGCGCGCCGCGGGCAGGCCGAACCACACGAGCTGGCTCGCCATGAACATCTGCCCGTTCAGGTTCGCGAGCTCACCCGCGTCCTTCTTCGCCTCCTCCTCCCGCCCCAGCGCCGTCTCGAACAGCCAGGCCAGCCCCGGCGTGCCCTGCGTCGGATCCTTGCGGATGGCCGACAGCTCGCGCTCGATGGCCTCGCGGTCGCGCAGCATGACCGCGATCGACTGCAGGTGATTCCGCGCCGGCGAGAAGTCGGGCCCCAAGAGCTCGATCGCGCGCTCGAACGCCGCCCGCGCCTCGATGGGCGACCGCGCCTGCTCCACCCCGCAGTGAAAGAGCACCTCGCCGAGCTGGTACCAGGTCTCGCCGTCGTCCGGCGACTCCCTCAGGATGCTGCGGTAGATGGCCTCCGCCTGCGGCCCCTGCCCGCGCCAATAGAAGGCGAAGGCCTCGATGAGCTGCCGCTCGTGCGCCGACACCTTGTCCTTCTGCGCCAGGGCCTTCTCCAGCGCGAGCCAACCCGAGGGGAAGTCGCCGACCCAGCTCGCCGCCACCGCGAGCCGATACTGCGCGAGCGTGAACGCAGGGTCCTCGGCGACGGCCCGCTGGAACGCATGCTGCGCGCTGGGGAAGTCGTTCTTGCGCATGAGGCGCTCACCCTCGAGGAACGCCTGCAGCGCGGGGAGCGAGGTCGTGTTCGTGCCCGCCAGGTTCGCCAGCGCCGAGTCGGCCTTCATGCCCGCGCGCGCCACCAGCGCGGGCCGGAGCTGATTGAGCAGCTCGGGCACGCCCGTGAACAGCGCGCCCGCGTCGCCCTCGAACGTCGCCTCCGCCAGCGCCGCCGCGCCGCCCGTCTCGTAGAGCTGCGCGTGGAGCTGCAGCTTGTCCTTCACCTCCAGCACGTCGCCCACGAGGAAGAGCCCGGCGCCGAACTGCCGCGCCACCTCGCCGGCCTGCTCGAGATCGAGATCGGGCGGCAGGCCCTGCACCGCGTGCAGGAGCGCGCGCCCATCGACCCGCCGCAGGCCCGCGCGCGTCAAGAGCGGCCCGAGCAGATCCGGCATGCCCTCGCGCAGGTACGCGTACTGCGTGCTCCCGCGCACCGAGAAGGGCAGCACCGCCACCCGATCCTTCTCCAGCGCGGCCTGCGGCGCGTGCAGCTTCCAGAACGCCCCGCCGCTCAAGGCCAGCACGAGGCCCAGCGCGCCCAGGAGCCAGGGCCACAGCCGCCGTGGCGCAGGCGCGAGGGGCTGCGCGGGCGGGATCGCGGGCGTGCGCACGACACCTTCAGCCGTCAGGTCGTAGCGCCACGCGAGCGCGACGGTCACCGGGATGCCCAAGAGCGCCGCCACCACCAGGCCGGTCATGATCGCGTGCGGCAGGTTGAGCGCGTTGACGAGGATGTCCAAGCCCTGCAGCGCCCCGAACGTGACCGCGAGGTACGCCACCAACGTGCGCGGCACGCGGCGCCTCTGCAGCTCTGCGATCCAGCTCCCCGGGTCGGACATCTGGCGGACCGTAGCACTACGTCAAAGGTGGGGTCAGCACGGACGAGGGCGCACCTCGCAGCACCTCGAGGTGTCGGCGACAGGACGAGGTGAGCGTGATCACATGTCTTTTTCCATTCTGATCGTAGTCTCGCAACACAGCGAAACGAATGGTTTTTCCCCTCCGTCATCGATCGGATGCGGGAACCTGACCGACTTGATCCGCCGTCATTCTCTGCTAGCAACTTCGGACGTTTGCAGACCTTCCTGAAACGGAGTCACCGCCGTATGCAGCGCCTCAGCCGGACCTTCGTGATCGCCGCCGCTCTCCTGCTCACTGCTGCCACCACGGGCGACGCGCCGCTCTCGCCGCGCGGCCACCTGCACCTGCGCCGCCCCAACGCGCAGGCTCCGGCCCAGGCGCTCAAGGCTCCCGCCGGACAGACGCTCGTCGGCGACGCAGGTCCGACCGCGCCCGTGTGCCTGAACTCCAGCGGCCAGGTCGTCACCTGCCACCTGGCGATGAAGTACTTCGGCGGCCACGTGCTCGCGAACCCGAAGGTCTACGCGATCATGTGGAAGAGCACGGTCGACGCGACCACCGTGTCCAGCATCGGCCCGTTCTACAAGGCCGCCACCAACAACACGTTCATGGACTGGATGAACGAGTACAACACCAACATCAACGTGCAGGCCGGCTCGTCGTCGGGTCAGGCGGGCACGAACCAGATCATCGGCCGCGGCACCTACGCGGGCACCATCACCATCACGCCCTCGAAGACGTCGACCAGCATCACCGACCAGGACATCGAGGACGAGCTGTCGGCGCAGATCACCGCGGGTCACATCCCGGCGCCCGACTCGAACACCATCTACATGTTCCACTTCCCCGCCGGCCAGTCGATCGACCAGGACGGCACCGGCCAGTACCTCTCGTGCCAGTACTGGTGCGCGTACCACAGCACCATGACCATCGGCGGCAAGAGCGTGTTCTACAGCGTCATCCCCGACCAGGGCCACGACGGCTGCCAGAACGGCTGCGGTTCGGGCACGGCCTTCCAGAACACCTGCGCCAGCGCGTCGCACGAGCTGTTCGAGGCCATGTCGGACGCCGAGGTCGGCCTCGCCACCACGCTGGGCAAGCCCATCGCCTGGTACGACACGGAGACGAACGGGCAGGGCGAGGTCGGCGACATGTGCGGGCAGAACTACGACACCATCACCGACCTGAACGACGGCACCACCAAGTACACCATCCAGCAGATCCTCTCGCACGTGTCGAACCAGTGCGTGACGACGCGCGTGTACGCGAACGACTTCAACTTCTACATGAAGCCCAACGCGGGCACGATGCAGCAGGGCACGACGCTCTCGATCCCGATCACGACCAGCAACACCTCGGGCACGCCGGGCAACATCACGCTCGCGGCCGCCACGCTGCCGGCGGGAATCACGGCCTCGTTCGACACCAACCCGGTGGCGGCGGGCTCGACCAGCAACCTGACGCTCACGGCGGCCTCGACGGCGACCATCGCCAAGGACACGCTCGTGGTGGTGACCGGCACGGCCTCGGGCAGCGGCACGGTCCCGCACTCGGCCTCGTATCTCCTCCAGGTCACCGCGGGCACCGGCGGCGGCGGCAGCAATGACTTCTCCATCACCGTGCCGTCGGCGGCGGTCAGCGTGCAGCAGGGCTCCACCGGCACCATGACCATCACCACCGCCACCACCGCGGGCTCGGCCTCGACGCTCACGTTCTCGACGGGCACGCTGCCCTCGGGCGTCACCGCGTCGTTCAACCCCACCAGCGTCACCTCGGGCCAGTCGACCACGCTCACGCTCACCGCGTCGGCCTCGGCGCCGGTCACCGCGGCCACCACCTTCACGGTCACCGCGTCGGCCTCGGGCGGCACCTCGCACAGCGGCACGGGCATGGTCGCCGTCACGGCGTCGGGCGGCGGCGGCAGCAACGACTTCGGCCTCAGCGTGCCGTCCACCAAGGCGATCCTGGTGATGAACTCGTCGACGACCATGAGCATCGGCACCTCGGTCACGAGCGGCAGCGCGCAGTCGATCACGCTCTCGGCCAGCGGCCTGCCCTCGGGCGTCACCGCCAGCTTCAGCCCGCCCAGCGTCACCGCGGGCGCCTCGTCCACCATGACGCTCGTCGCCAGCTCGCAGCTCGGCGCCATCGTCACGCAGTCGGCAGCGTTCACCGTCACCGGCACCGCCACCAGCGGCTCGCACAGCGGCACCGGCAACGTGCAGATCGACGGCCTGCCCACCGTGAGCATCTCCAGCCCGACCAACGGCAGCACCGTCTCGGGTCACGTGAGCGTCAACGCCTCCGTGCTCCCCGGCTCGTACACGACGCTCAAGCTCGTCTCCTTCAAGGTGGACAACGTCGAGCTCTCGACCGCCACCACCGGCACCTTCAGCTACTCCTGGGACGCGAGCACGCTCACCGGCACGCACACGCTGACCATCACCGCCACCGACAACGACAACGGCGCGACCACCGCGTCGAACACGGTCACCGTGGTCGCGCCCGCGGGCAACGACTTCGGCCTCTCGGTCTCGCCGGGCACCGGCTCGTTCACGGCCGGCAGCGGCAACGCCCAGTACACGGTCGGCACCAGCGTGCAGACGGGCAGCGCCGAGACCATCACGCTCACGGCCACGGGCCTGCCCACGAACGTCATCGCGCAGTTCAGCCCCTCGTCGCTCACCGCGGGCGGCACCTCGACGCTCACCTTGTCGGCGCCCACCGGCACCCCGCGCGCGATCGGCGCGGCCTTCACCATCAAGGGCGTCTCGCCCAGCGTCAGCGCGGGACACACCGTGGGCGCCACCGTGAACGTGCACGCCTCGCCGGCCATCAGCATCACCACGCCGGCCGCGGGTGACATCTCGGGCACCGTGAACATCACCGCCGTGGGCGCGGTCGACGCCGACGCGACCATCAGCAGCGTGCAGCTCCTCGACGGCGCCACCGTGCTCTCCACAGGCACCACCGCGACCACCACCTACGCCTGGGACACGAGCACGCAGGCCAACGGGCTGCACCAGCTCAAGGCCAAGATCACCGACTCGACGGGCGCGATCGGCTACTCGGCGATCGTGAGCGTGAACATCGCCAACGCCACCTCGGGCGGCGACTTCTCGCTCTCGATGTCGCCCGCGAGCGCGTCGATCCTGGCCGGCAACCACGCGACGTTCACCATCACCACCTCGCCGGTGGGCACGCCGGTGACCATCACCTTCGCGGCGGGCACCTTGCCCTCGGGCGTGACGGCCTCGTTCAACCCGGCGTCGGTCACCGCGGGCGCCAACTCGACGCTCACGCTCACCGCCGACTCCACCGCGCCGTCGTCGACCTCGACCATCCTCATCACCGGCACGAGCAGCGCCAACAGCCACTCGGCGAGCGCCACCCTCGGCGTCACCGCCGCCGGAAGCCAGCCGGGCGCGCCCACCATCAGCATCACCGCGCCCACCGGCGGCACCACCGTCTCGGGCACCGTCACCGTCACGGCCAACGCCGCGGCCGGCAGCGGGGCGGCGCTCTCGCGCGTCGACTTCTTCGCCGACGGCATCCTCATCAGCACCGCCACGCAGTCGCCCGCGTCCATCCAGTGGGACACGAGCCTGCTCACGCCGGGCATCTACGGCCTGACCGCGAAGGCCACCGACACGCAAGGTCGCGTGGGCACCTCGACCAGCGTCTCGGTCACGGTCACCGCCGCCAACAGCACCACGCCCGCCAACGGCTGCACGCAGTTCGGCGGCGGCGAGCTGGCGGCGCTCTTCGGCCTGTTGGCGCTGGTGCGTCGGCGCCGGAGCTAGAAGCAACAGCAACTGCAAAGGGCTTCAACGCGGAGGCGCGGGGACGCGGAGGTTTCTGTCGCTCTCTCGCCGGGCGGCTGTGCATGCGACGTTGCACCGAGCACGCATCGGCGTGGTCCTAGTGACCCGATCGAGCGGCCACCAGGACCTCCGCGTCTCCGCGCCTCCGCGTTAGAAGGTTCTTGCAGTTTCCCTGAGTCCAACGTTGACGGGGGCGAGCCCATGGCCCAGCAGGAACGCGACACCTTCATCGACGTCATCAACGCGCCCACGAACTTCTTGGGCGACCTGTACCACGTGCTCCTGCGGAGCCGCTGGTGGGCCGTGCTCTGCCTCATCGGCGCGATGTTCCTGGTGGTGAACGTCGCGTTCGCCTTCGCCTTCATGTGGGTCGGCGGCGTCACCAACGCGGAGCCCGGCTCGTTCATCGACGCGTTCTACTTCTCGGTGCAGACGCTGGGCACCATCGGCTACGGCTCGATGTACCCGGCCACGCACGCCGCCAACCTCATCGTCTCGCTGGAGACGATCGCCGCCGTGATCGTGAGCGCGATCTCCACGGGCCTCGTGTTCGCCAAGTTCTCCATGCCGCGCGCGCAGCTCGTGTTCTCGAAGAACCTCGCCATCTTCCGCATGGACGGCCTGCCGACGCTCACGCTGCGCATCGCCAACGAGCGCGCCAACTTCGTGGTCGAGGCCGAGATCCGCATGACGCTCTCGCGCCGCGAGACGACGCGCGAGGGCAACATCTTCTACCGGATGTACGATCTCGCGCTCGTGCGCAGCCACGCGCCCGCGCTGGGACGAAGCTGGACGGTGATGCACCGCATCGACGCCGCGAGCCCGCTGCATGACGTGGATCAGGCCAAGCTCGTCGACCAGGAAGCGGAGCTCGCGGTTTCAGTCCTCGGCATCGACGGCACCTCCGCGCAGACCATCCACGCCAACTGGGTCTACGACACCGAGAACTTCCTCTTCGGCAAGCGCCACGCGGACATGCTCCACAAGAAGCCGAACGGGCGATACGAGCTGGACTACGCGAAGTTCAATGACATGACGGACGCCCCCCTCTGAATCTGTCTCGCCTCGCGACCCAAGCGGACCCTGGGTGTGGGGAGGCCTCCGCAGTCCACCAAGCCAAGATCGAGCGGGCCCGGGGCGTGGGGAGGGATTGCGCCGACTTGAGCGCGCGGCACATCAAGGCGTGAAACGGAGCTCAAAGCGCTCGCGGATGCGAGCGCCGGTCGTGCCGCAGGCCTCCCGGAGGCGCAACCCTCCCCACGCCCCGGGACCGCGGA
This sequence comes from Deltaproteobacteria bacterium, assembly GCA_018266095.1. Taxonomy (GTDB): domain Bacteria; phylum Myxococcota; class Myxococcia; order Myxococcales; family 40CM-4-68-19; genus CAIWCD01. The sequence goes on along the minus strand of JAFEBC010000478.1, from coordinate 2,224 downwards.
TTCCAATCGAAGGACCCTGCATCCCTCCCCACACCCCGGGTCCGCGCAGGCCCCCTTGTGGGCTCGCGAGGCGTGATTAGATTCACGCCCATGAAGAACCCGATCTTGTCCCAGCGCCCGCTCGGCTTCGTCTGGGAGACGAGCGATCCATTTCTGTTCTGCGTGCACCACGACGACAAGTACCCGGCCGGCAATGCCGGGATGGGTCCGGACGCGCCTTTGGAGGGCCGTGAGCTCGGCCAGGACTTCGAGCCGAAGGATGGCTGGCGCATGTACCATGGTACCGAGGTACCAGGGTTTCCCCATCATCCGCACCGCGGGTTCGAGACGGTGACGCTGGTGCGCGAAGGCCTCATCGATCACTCGGACTCGCTCGGCGCCACGGCGCGCTTCGGGGCCGGTGACGCGCAGTGGCTCACGGCGGGCGGCGGCATCGTGCACGCGGAGATGTTTCCGCTCGTGCGCTCGGACGCGCCCAATCCGCTCGAGCTGTTCCAGATCTGGCTGAACCTGCCCGCCCGGAACAAGATGGTGGACGCGCACTTCTCCATGTTGTGGAACGAGCGCATCCCGCGCGTGACCGTGAAGGACGCGGCGGGCAAGGCGACTCAGCTCGCGATCGTGGCGGGCCAGTACGGTGACGCCAAGGCGCCGCCGCCGCCGCCGAAGTCGTGGGCCTCGAGCGCGGAGAGCGATCTGGCCATCTGGACGCTCAAGCTGGAGCCGGGCGCGCGCTTCGTGCTGCCGGCGGCCGCCAGCGAGAAGACGGTGCGTACGCTGTACTTCTTCCAGGGCAGCACGCTGACCATCGCGGGCGAGCGCGTGGGCCAGTCGGCGCTCATCGTCGACCCGCGGGTCGAGCTGGAGCTCATCGCGGGCGACCAGCCGGTGGAGCTCCTGATGCTGCAGGGCCGCCCGATCGGCGAGCCCGTGGTGCAGTACGGGCCGTTCGTGATGAACACGCGGCAGGAGATCCAGCGCGCCATCCTGGACTACCAGGCCACTCAGTTCGGCGGCTGGCCGTGGCCGGACGGCGCGCCCGTGCATCCGCGAGGGCAGGGGCGCTTCGCCAAGCACGCGAACGGCAAGGTCGAGGAGCCTCAGCCCTGAGCCGTGCGGCGCTTGCGCCCGGTCGCGCGACGAGATCGGGCTGTCAGCGCGACGCCTCGACCACGCACGTGATCCACGCGGGCTCGTCCGGATGCACCCGGGCGAGCTCGTGTCCGTCCGGGCCCACGATGCGCGATGCGCCCTGACCCGGCACCTGTGGCGTTCCCTCGCCCCAGTTGGCGTTCACGACCGTGAGCTCATGCTCGTGCGCCAGCGCGGGCAGGAGCACATCGCGCTGATCTTCGTCGACCTCACACCACGCGCTCGGGAACAAGAGCACCTCGGCGGCCTCGAGCTGCTCGCGCGCGTCCTGCTCGAGAAAGTTCACGTCGAAGCAGATGGCCAAGGTCAGCGTCACCTCGCCGAGCGTGAACACCGGCGGCAGGTCGAGGCCAGGCGTGGCCCAGCGCTCCGGGAACCAGGGGTGCCGCTTGCGGTAGTGCGCGACCAGGCGCCCTTCGCGATCGACCACCACGCACGCATTGTGCGCGAGCTGCGCCGCGCGCTTCTCCACCAGCGGCCCCGCGATCGCGTGCCCGTGCTTCCGCGCGAGCGCCTTGAGCGCCGTCAGCGTCGGCCCCTCGAGCGGCTCGGCGTACGCGCGCAGCTCGAAGTCGCCGCGCGCGGACACGTAGCCGGTCAGCGACAGCTCGGGCAGCACGACGAGATCGATCGGCGCCGGCGCCAGCTTGTGCATCAGCGCGAGCTGCGCGTCGATCCACGCGAGCTGTCCTTGCACCTGCCCGTGTCGATGCGGGACCTCGAGCGCGGCGATGGTGCAGGCCATGCGAGCAGGGTACCTACTTCAGCACCATCACCACCACGCCGATCAGCACCACCGCGCCGACCACGACGCCGACGATGAGGCCCGTGTTCGAGCCCTTCGGCGCGCTCGCCGCCTTCGCGCGCGCCTTGGCCAGCTCCACCGCGCGCGCCAGCTCCTCTGCCGACGGAGCCTTCGCCGCAGGTTTCGGGGCCGCCGCCGCAGGAGCCGCCACGTCGCTCGCAGCCCCACTCGCCGCCGCGGGCGCCACCTTGATCCCACCCGCCGGTGTCGGCGCGCCCTTCGCCGCGATGGGCCCCGAGGCAGGCTTCGCGGTCGCCGCCGCCGCAG
>JAFEBC010000477.1 GCA_018266095.1 Deltaproteobacteria bacterium | reverse complement strand
CGTGTGAGTTGTAGTTTGCGAGGCGCTGCTGGATAGTCGCCTCCTCGAGCTTGCGCTTCAGCATGCTGTCGCGGAAGTCCTTCAACATGGCTGTATCAACGTTGAGGATGAGGACCAAGGGCTTCGTCTCAGTGGGTTCATTGAAGCAGCCGACATCGTCATCGGTAAAGGCCGTTTCGCCCCAGCAGTTTCCCGGCCACTCCTTCTCGCGGACATACTTGAGTTCATAGGGAGGGCGCCGTTGGGCGATCGTCTCGGGCGCATCTGCGGCGATCTTTCGAGCCTCAAGCTTTGGAGGCGCGGCGACGATCTCCGCGTTGAACGTTTTCTGGAGGACCGCACCGTTCGGTCCTTTCGCTGTGAGCTGGAATTCTAGCTGCGCGCCCGGAATAAGCCCATGCGGGGGGTCCAGCAGCATCTCGAACGAGCCTTCCTTGGGGGCGCTGAAGGTGATCGGAGGGAAAGAGCCCAGAGTTGTGCAGTGCGCATGGAATGACCACGGTGGATTGAGCGCTGTGACCAGCTCGTCCAGTCCGTCCCACCTAACGCGGACGTGAGTCGATGCGGACCCTTCAACGATCCTCACTGGTTGTCGCGTTGCAATATGCAGGAGCGAAGGGGCGGATGTGAGCACCACGCTTTTCTTTGGCTTTGCCGGCTTCTTGGGCGCTACACGAAGCTCGCGAAGCAGGACACGAGGTTCGCTGTGCCCTTTGAACCTTGCGAACAGGGTAAGAGTGGTCTCAAGCGGATAGCTATCGTCATCGGTATCGTCAGTCGCATTGAATCGGATCGACACAGAAGCCGCTTTTTCTCCCATGGTTACACCCAGAGACAGCTCCGGCACGGGAGGGCTCGCTCTCGCTTCCAACAATTCAAGGTCAGCCCAACTAGCCTCCGGCTGGGCGCGGGCCCACAGAGTACGCTCAGTCTCGGGCTCCAATCTGATTGTAGGCGGCGACTCGCTCACCAGGAGGGGCTCTTGCCCTGGCTCGCCCTTGTCCGGCGTGGCCTTCACCATCACGTGCTGTGGGCGATCCTTGCCGAACGCTGCGGCCTCCTTCGCAGGGTCCTTGCCAGGCTCGATCTCCCCTTTGGCGCCGTGCGGAGCCGCCGTGTGGTGGGAGTCGATGAGCTGGTCCAACTTCTTGCGCACCGCCTCGTCTCCCGATTCAAGCTCTGAAATCTCCTGCTCCGCCTCCTCCTGCAACTGGACCATGTCCGGGTCGTTCTTCAGCGTTGCGAACAGGCGATCCAAAATGGCGTGGTAGACCGGCCCGCGGTAGAGGCCTTGGCGCGAACCCTGGACGATCTCTCCGATCGCCTCCATCTCAAGGCGGTCGAGATCGACGACGACCATCGTCCGACTCCGGAGATACTTGAAGTTCAACTCCCGAGCGAGAAACGTATTGTCCAGGGCATCGTGCCGCTGTCCCGCGACCAAGAAGACGACGCACTGCACCCCGCTTGGCTTCTCCAAGTACGAATCGATAGGCGTCTTGCCGACGATGATTGGCTCATCATCGCCAGCATCATCTGAGACCGGAAGTGGTTCGGCCTGCTGGGCCTCTGAGTTGGCCTTCTTCTTGTGGAACACCACCACGCGGATGCCAATCTTTCCATAGGATTCCACAGGTGTGGCGTCCCAGGCCTTGTCCAGGTCTTTGGTCGCGTTCATGACTTCTCCTCGCTTTTCTTCTCGATGGTCTGCGGAGCGAACGTCTTATCGAGCGCCTTCTCTTCGTCGAGATTCGACAGGCGGTAGGCATTGCCAGACATGCGGTCGCTCTTTAGGTCGGCGCGCGTATAGAGTTCATAGGGCAGCACCGGATTGAAGAGGAGATGATTGAGTGCTTGGTAGAGGGTACGCGATGGCTCCGCCTTCCCCACCTTCAGGCCGATGTGAGCGATCTTCGTACCGTGAGAAATCTCCAAGCCATCGGCAACCGCCTGCGAGAAAGCTGGCACGCGACCATCCGGGTGGGCAGCGAGGTAGGCCCAGTAGGGGTCGCGCCGCCCGCCAGGGATGATCTGACGGATGACGGTCCACCCGACTCCCGCGCTGTCTCCTCCCAAGAGTTCCGGCGAGCGTCTGGAGGCTATCCAAGAGTAGTCGCAGCTAGCGTAGGCGGACGAGCCGCCCTGGCCGAAGACGCCGATGAGGTAGGGCTTGTCGCCTTTGTCGCTCTGCCCCAGCGAGAGCAAGCGGGAGTGCATTTTCTCCGGCGGCTGACCGATCCCCTCGTCTTCAATCATCAGGGTGTAAGCCACCGGCTGTTTCTCTCGGAGCAATCGCACGCGAATCTTTGAGGCCAACTCGCGTAGGTAGAGCATGGGCTTCTTGCCTTTGATCAGGCCCTGCCAGCCAGGTACTTGATCCAGTGGTGGAAGGTCGAAATAACGCAGCACTGCATCTCTTGGGCTCAGCGGTGCAGGGGCGTTGGGGTTCGCCGCCAGCTCAAGTTGGCGCTCGCGCTCGATGACAGCTTCCATTGCATTGATCGTGCGTTCAGCGATCGGATTTTCAGGGTTCCCAGCGAGCTTGATGCGGCCCGCATTGCCACGGTCCCGCCCAACGGGGTACCAGTGAAGCTTGCCCTCCTGCCATGTCTTCTCTGGCGCGTCAGCATCGAAGACGTACTCCTTCTCTGAAACGATCTGAAGTTGCGCGAGCACTGTCTTGAGTGCCTTTGCGCTTGTTGCCTGCATGGCCTCCGCCAGGAAGGCTCCAGGATTCGCCACGAATGCGCTGGCATCGACGCTAGTTGACATGGTGCACCTCAGGAGGGAGCTCGCCGGACGGATTGAGGAATGGTGAAGCTGACGCAGTCAGCGAATAGCGGACATGCCGGCCCTCCCACGTGCGCTGGAGCAGGCCCAATTCAGACATTCGCGCAACAACGCCACTGACGTGCGTTCGCGCCATCACGTCGCTCCAGGTGTCGGGCAGAACCCCTTGCACTGTGGTGAGAAGCTCCTCGGGCGTGTCGCTGCCCGCTGCGACCGCTGCCAAGACTGTCTCGAAGTTCAGCCGCTCGCCTGGAATTGCATCCCGCACATGCCGAATGAGGAAGGCCCGTTCCTCGGAAGACAGCGTCTTCGTCGCGGTCTCCCAACTACCGTCCGCAATAGGATTTGGCAGGCGCGCAAATTCGACCCCCCTCGCTGTGAGCCCCAGCTGATCCCCGTCGAAATCTGCCAACCCATAGTGGCAGACGGCGCCCGGGTAGATCTCACCGCTTCGAGTCAGCCGTGCGATGTATTGGGTCTGAAAGCGATCCACTGACGGGATGTTGCCTCTCCTCGGAAGCCCAGTGGCGAACAGTTCCTCGCGCTTTCGACCTTTCGCCAAGTCGTCCGTGTCCAGCAACGAGCCCAGTGCAGCAGCGTCGGAGGTGATGCCTGGCGCACAGGCGTCTACCTTGGGCCAAGCGGAGTGGCCAGTCGTCGTGGTGTCCAGCCAGCGAACGACTAGTTTCATGGCGAGTAGCCGGTTCACCTGGCCCCAGATCTGCTCGTTCTCTGATCTAGGCCGAAGGGGTAGTGGTTCGGGGCGTGGCGAGGGCGTTGTGATGAGCGCCAGGTTCCGCTTGAGGGCGCTAACCTCCTCCTCGGGAACAGCCGACGAGCTGGTCTTCCGTCGACCGACGGGTCCGCGTCCTGCCCCCTTTGGAATCGGCACAATTTCACGCCGAGCAGGCCCGATAGCCGTTGAACGAACTACTTCCGAACCACGCACGTCGGGCCGGTGCTCCGAGCGCGCAGGTGCTTCGCGAAAGCTCGTTGCCCTCAGTTCCTCCGGCGAAGTGCCGCGCTCGAGAGCGAGCTGGTTCAGAGCAGCGACCTCCAAGAACTGGTTCATGCCGGAGTACGCCCCAGCTTCGATGAGCTTCGCGATTTCGTCGAATGTCTTCGCGGCTACGTTGAAGGTCAGCAGGGGCATCGATTTCTCCAGGAGATGCGTGTCACAATACTGCATGTGCAAAACATGTCAACGTATTTCCGAAACACAATAGGGGATCGACGATTTTCTGGAGTGGATCTGCGGGTGTACGTCTAGATCGCACCTCGAGGCGCGCATCACATATGACCTTGGCCAGAACACGAACGCTCGTTTCGGTCACCAAGTCACCGCGGAATCAAGAGCACAGCTCTTTGCGCATCGGCGAGGCCATTCCGGACCGACGCACGCGTTCATGAAGTGAGGTGAACTCCCTCGGTACGTGTCCTGCTTGACAAGCTCAGACGTGGCGGCCAGGTTTGGCACCGTCTTCTCCCAAGACTTCCTCCCTTGGGTTTGCGACCAAATAGGGAGGGAGCGGGACCCTTCGTTGAGAGCCGGGGGCTCAGTGGCGCAAAAAACCAAGAAACCCAAGAAGGTTGTCACACATCTGAAACTCGATCTTTTGGCGAATGGTATCGACTTCATTCAGTCGGGGATTGGTCAGTTTTTTCTAAAAGGCGCTCCAAACCCGAGAACACACAAATATGCGATCCTTCACATCTTTTCCGGCGTCCTCCTCCTCCTGAAAGAGCGCCTTCGGCGAGCCCATCCAGCCTTTGTTCGTTCGAACATTCAGGACGCCGCAGCTGACGCGAGAACAGTAGACTTCATCGAGGCGGTATCACGGCTGAAAACAGTGGCCGACTGTCCACTTAGCGGCTCTGATGAAGCACTGCTTCGCAGGGCCCAGAAGGTCCGGAACCAGCTCGAGCACTACCAAGTGGAGATGAACCTCGACCAAGCCAGAACGCTTGTTGGGGAACTAGCCGAGTTCGTGTTTCTCTTCATGAGAGACCAACTCCAGGAGAATCTTGAGGAACACGTGTCTCCTCGCGTTTGGGAGCGCTTGCAGGACTTACGGGCAATCGCAAAAGCCTTGGCGGAGGCAAAACGCAAGGCATGGTTAGTTCGAATTTCAAAGTATGCAAAGATGACCGACGCAGAACTAGTCGCTCGAAGAGAGGGAATTGAGCCGTACCACCCGAAGCACAACCCGGAGCCGGAAGGGATTTTTTGGTGCGAAGAGTGCGGGCAAGAGGCGGTCGTAATCGTCGAGAGCGATGTGGCGATCTGCACAAACCCGTTGTGTCGCGAGTCGTTCGAGGTAGCGGCGTGCATGCGCTGCTACGCGCCAGTCATTGGCGGTGGTGATTTCTGTGAAAGCTGTCAAGGCTATATCGACTCTCAATGAGCAGTTGGCGTTCATCCAAGGGCTTTGACCCCCAGACCTGTTGCTTCCGCACCCGTTGGCCAGGGTCCGATAGCATGCGTGCCAAAACGCCGCCTCACTCTGGTCGGCTCTACCCTCGGTATCGATGCGGGCGGACGCTCAAGCGCGGGTGGGCTGCCTGTCCGGTGAAAGAGATCCGCGCCGAGGAGATCGAAGCTTGGCTGCAGAAGCAGCTCGACGTGCTTCGTCTCCACCCTGAACTCGTCGAGGAGGTCCTGAAGCGCACCAACGAAGCGGCTGGTGAGCGGATCAAGCCGCAGCTCGAGAAGGCGCGCGTGCTCAAGGCTCGCATCGACGAGACCACCGGCGAGATCGACAACCTGGTTCATGCGATCGCTTCAGGAGGAGGCCGCTTCGAGTCCATCCGGTCGGCGCTCGAGCTGGCGGAGCGGAACAAGGCCCGGCTCTCATCGGAGCACGAGGCCATGCGGCGCGAGATCGAGCGTGGTGCTGGAGACCCGATCAAGCCAGAGCGGGTACGGGCTGCATTGGCCGATTTCAGCTTGCTCTACGAGGCCGCCACAGACGCCGAGAAGGGCGAACTACTCCGCCACCTCATCAAGGACATTGTGATGGAGCGTTCCAGCGAGCCCGCCGGGGGTAGGTCCGTCACCATCAACTTCTGGTCTGACGTTAACCTGCCCCGCGGCGGTTCGTTCTATCGCGAGAAATGGCTCCTCGGGCTGGGCTTGAACCAGCGACCCGCGGATTAACAGTCCGCTGCTCTACCAGCTGAGCTACCGAGGAACAAACGGGCCGCGTAGCTACCGCGACCCCCACGGGGTGTCAAGCACTCCTCGTTGTTTCGCGCACTTTCCCTCGGCCTCTCCGCAGGCTTTCGCGCGCCCGGGCCCTGTTTCCAGCCCCTACGGTGGCACCAGCCGCCAATTCTCCCCGCGCGCCTTCTCCTCCATCAGCCGCGTGAGCCCCTCGTCCACCTCTCGAAACCTGTCCGCCAGCGCCACCGCGATCGCCCCCATCCAGCTCCCCGGCCCGAGCGTGTCCTCCAGGTCCTTCCGCGACACCACCAGCGCCGTCACCTCGTCCAGCGCCTCCACCGTCGCCGTCCGCGGACGCCGCGACAGCAGCGCCATCTCGCCGAACACCGTCCCCGCACCCATGACGCGCACCTCGCGCTCGCCGCCGTCGAACGCCTTCATCACCCGGCACTGCCCGCTGATGATGAGGTACGCCGTATCCCCCTCCTGCCCCTCGACGACGATCTTCGTCCCCGCCGCGAACGTCTGCGCCGGGAAGTACAGCCCGCCGCGCAGGAACTTCTCCAGGTCCTGCTTGAGGTCCAGCGCCCCCTGGTAGCGCGCCGCCGGCTCGGCCTGCAGCGCCTTCTCGAGGATCCGCACCAGCTCCGGCGGCAAGAGGTGCGGCGTCGCGAGCTGCGGCGGGTCGAACTCGTTGTTCGCCGCGTGCATCAGCGCCGCCTGCACCGTCTCGCCCGCGAACGGCGGCCGCCCGGTCACGAGGTGATAGAGCACCGCGCCCAACGCGTAGATATCCGTCCGCCCGTCGAACGTGTCCGTCCGCCCCATCGCCTGCTCGGGGCTCATGTACGCCGGCGTCCCGCTCACGCGCGACTGCGTCCGCAGCCGCTGCATCTCCGCGTCGCGCCGCACCTCCACGGCCACCGCCTCGTCCACCAGCCGCGAGAGGCCCCAGTCCATCAGGTAGACCTCGCCGTACGTCCCCACCATGATGTTCGCGGGCTTCAGGTCCAGATGCAGCACGCCCTTCGAGTGCGCGTACGCCAGCGCGTCGCACACCTTGATGACGATCCCGATTGACTGCTGCAGGTGCAGCGGCGCCGTCAGCTCCTCCTTGCGCCCCGAGATCCACTCCGCCAGCGTCTGCCCGCGGATGAGCCGCATGGTGAAGTAGTGCGTCCCGTCGGCATCGACGCCCAGCTCGTGCACCGGCACCAGGTTCGGGTGGTCGAGCTGCGCCGTGATCTGCGCCTCCTCGATGAACGCCTGGACGTGCAGCTTCTCCTTGGCCAGCGTCGGGTCGAGCACCTTCATCGCCACGCGCCGCAGGAGGTTCTGGTCGTACACGCGCCGGATCGAGCTCATCCCGCCGCGCCCGATCTGCCCCTCGTCCTTGAACCGCTCCAAGAGCTCCGACGCCGGCTCCTCGGCCAGCACCTCCGCCTGCGGCAGCGCCTCAGCAGTGGTGAGCGGTGACGCCTCCTGCCCGCCCGTCAACCACGCGAGCAGGCCCTTCCCGGCGCTGATGAGCGGGTCCAAACGTCCCTCCTTCGTCTGCGTGCGCGTTGGCGCGAGTGCGCGTCGAGACTACACACGCCAGAGCGCAGTCCGCCACTCCGCGACCATCGCCCCCGGTAGCCCCTATTCGAGCTGCCAGCCGCCCAAGGCCTGCTCCAGCCGACCCGAGAGGCCTTGCGGCTCCGCCCCCGACGACACGCACGCCGGCTTCTCCAGCCAGCCCCCGAGCCAACGCAGGTGCCGCTCGGCCAGCGGCCCATCCGGCCGCGCCGACGCGACGATGCGCACCAGCGCGTCCGCCCGCAGGTGATTGGTGGGCACGGGATTGCCCGGCTTGACGATGGCGATGACCCGCGTCTCCGCGTGCGGAAAGAGCACGTCCAGCGGCTGCAGGGGAAACGCGCTCCCGCACGAGATCCGCGCGCCGCGCCGCACGGTCGACCCCGCCTGCGTCAGGCCCTCCTCCAGCGCCTTGACGTTCACGCCTCGCGCGCACACCACCAGCGCCATCCGCCGCGGCCGCAGCACCAGGAGCGCCCCCGGCAGCAACAGCTCGCCGCTCTCGAACTGGACGATCCGCTTGAGCTCCGTGACCAGCGCGGGTCCCAGGCGCCCCTCGAGCGCCACCCGGCGCACCCGCCCGCGATCGTCGCGCAGCCAGAACCCGTCGGCGTGCGCCGTGACCAGGAGCGCGCCCTGGGCAGGCCTCGTCTGATCGGACGGCGCCAGCGGCCCCAGCGTCGGCAGCGCCAGCACCCGGCTCGCGAGATCCAGGTGCACGCGCACCCGCACGCCCTCGACTTCGACCAGCAGATTCGTCAACGACTCCGATGGGATGGGCTCCAGCGACGCCCGCTCCAGCCGCGGCTCGGGCGCGCCCTCCGCGGTCAGGATCCCGTGGCTCGCCATGGTCGCGAGCTGCGCATGCGAGGCCGGTCCGAACGGCTCCCTGCGCTGCGCCTCCTGCCAGGGGCCCGGATCGTACCAGCGCGCGGTCCCGTCCTCGCTGCCGAGGGCCAGCACGCGGTTTCCCACCTCGAACCCGACGCCGTGCACGCGCAGCTTCGGCGACCCCGCGGCCCGCGACGCGAGGCACAGGTCCATCGCGCTCGGCGACTCCAGATGCGCCAGGTGCTCGAGCACATCCGCGGCCGGGTACACGAGCCGGAAGTCGCCCGCGCGCGCGAGCTGTTCGTCCAGCCGCGCCTGATGCTCCGCCGCCGTCCGCGGCTCGGGCGTCTCGAAGCGCGGGTGCGCGCCCACCAGCGCCAAGAGGTCCTTCGAGGCGCCCCTCTTGATGCGCGTCTCGTCCGCCGCCGAGGCCACCGCGTCGTCCACCTCGACCTTCAAGGAGGGCGCCGTGTTGCACTCGATGAGCCAGGGCTGCAGCACGTCATCGACGGTCACATCGAAGCCCAAGAGCTCGAACGCCCCGCGCCCCGTGAGCGACGAGCTGCGCAGCGTCTCTCGAATGGGCGTCGTGCCCGCGAGCGCGGTGCGGATGATGAGCTGCCGGATGCGCGCGAACAGCGCCTCCGGGTCGCCGCCCGCCTTCGCCACTTCATCCTTGATGAGCTGGTGCGTGCCGTTGTGGTGCGGGTTTCCCAGCGGATCGTGCTCGAGCACGTCCGGATTGGTCAGGTGGCGAAAGCGATCGGCCAGGTGCGCGCGGTCGGTCGAGAAGGGCCGGTTCGTCAGCTTGGTGAACCCGTCGTGATAGACCCACAGCACCACCGGATCGACGCTGCTGAAGAGCACATAGAACCGCAGCGTGAACTTGTGTCCGTGAATCAGGAACGGCTTGTCCAGATAGCGCTGCACCAGGAACTTCGCGTCCTTGGGCGCCGCCTCCGCGCTCGGGAGCAGCTCGACGCCTTCGCCGCGCGCCAGGGCCTTGGGCTTCTTGATCCACAGCGCTTCGGGCTCGCGCCGCGCCGCCTCCTGCAGCGCCTCGTACTCGTCCGGCATCAGGAACGTGGCCGGCGCGTTCACGCACTCGTCGATGCGCCCGCGCAGCGCCAGCCGGGCCTTCGCGCGCGTGAGCGACTCGGCGAGCCCGCTCTTGATGCCCAAGGCCCGCATGCCCTTGATGTGGTTGCGATACGCCCCGCGCGCCTCGGCGATGGGCGCGTACGAGTGGTCCTGGCCGACCTCCCAGATGAGGTCGAAGTCGTCGCCGTTGGTCCTCTCCCAGCCGAGCTCCACCAGCGTGCGGACGGGCAGATCCTGCGCTTGCGGCCCGCGAAAGCGCGCGCGACGGACGGGAGGGTTCACGGACGAAATGTACCCGTTCACGGCCGCTTGTAACCAATCCGTCCCTGCGGAATCCAACCAGACAGAGAACGGTTACAATGGGACCCCGATGACGACCGCCGCAAATTCCTCAGTGAATCCCGCAGCAAAACCCGCAGCCAACCCGATGACCCGGCGCCTGGTGCTCGCGATCGCCGTCGCCGTCCTGCTGCCTGTGCTGCCGATCTTGCTGCGCCTGCAGCTCTTCAATGGCGCCTCGGACGGCAAGGGCGTCCTGGCCGGCGGGGCGTCGTTCGCCACCTTCGCCTTCTTCTATGTGGCGGGCGTGCTGACCTCGCTGACGCCCTGCGTGTACCCGCTCATCCCCATCACGGTGAGCGTGTTCGGAGCGCGCAAGGCCGAGAGCAAGGCCAAGTCGGCGGCGCTCTCCGCCACCTATGTCGGCGGCATCGCGGTCACCTTCTCCACGCTCGGCCTCGTCGCGGCCCTCTCGGGCAAGGCCTTCGGCACGGCGCTCGCGTCGCCCTGGGTGGCGGGCGGCATGGCCGTCTTCATGCTCGTGTTCGCGGCGTCGATGTTCGGCGCCTTCGAGATCGACCTCCCCCAGAGCGTGAAGCAGCGGCTGCAGACCGTCTCGGGCGCGGGCTACGCCTCGGCCTTCGGCATGGGCCTCGCGGCCGGCATCATCGCGGCGCCCTGCACGGGACCTGCGCTCGCGGGCCTCTTGACCTTCATCACGCAGACCCAGAACGCGGCGCTCGGCTTCTGGCTCCTCTTCACCTACGCCATCGGCATGGGCACGCTCTTCTTCATCCTCGGCGTCACCTCGCTCAAGCTGCCCAAGTCGGGCGCGTGGATGGAGATCGTGAAGTCGGTGATGGGCGTGGCGCTGCTCGCGTCGGGCCTCTCGTTGCTCCTGCGCTTCCTCCCCAAGGCGCCGATGCTGCCCGTGGGCGAGCTGTGGATCGGCCTCGCCGCGGGCGTAGTCGGCGGCCTGGCGGTGCTCTTCGGAGCGCTCTCGCTCAGCTTCCACGGGGACACGCAGGAGCGCACGCGCAAGGCCCTCACGCTGGCGGCGCTGACGGCGGTCATCGGCCTGCAGTTCGGCTGGTTCGGCGCGCCGAAGGCCAAGAAGATCAACTGGCTGCACGACGAGGCCGCCGCGGTGGCGCAGTCGCAGGCCACGGGCAAGAAGATCCTCATCGACTTCTACGCCGACTGGTGCGCGGCCTGTCAGGAGTTGGACGTGCACACCTTCTCGGACCCCGAGGTGCAGCGCGAGGTGGCCGACAACTTCGTGCCGCTCAAGGTGGACGCGACCGACACGACCGATGAGGTCGAGCGCCTCACCTCCAAGTACGCGGTGCCGGGCCTGCCGACGGTGCTGATGGTGGCCTGCAACGAGCCCAAGCCCAAGCCCGAGGCGCAGTGCGCGGTGCCTGGCGAGGGCCCGCTGCGGCTCACCGGCTTCGAGCCGCCCGACAAGCTCCTCGCGCGGCTGCGGCGGATCCAGTGACGCGCGCGCTGGCGCCCGCGGTGAGCGGCCTCGTCTTCGGTGCGCTCGTCTGCACCGGCTGCGGCGTCAGCGACTCGGTGCTGCGCGATGAGCAGGCCCGCTCGCGCAAGTTCCGCGAGGCCTGGGAGTCGGCCGCGCAGGAGAACAAGGCCTTGAAGGACAAGCTCGCCGCCCAGGAGGCCCGCCGCTGCTCGCCGGACGTGCCCCGCGACGAGAAGCGCGCGGACGCATCGAAGTGATCGGCAGGCGTGCGATTCTGCAGGCGGGCGTGGTCCTGGCCGCTTGCACGAAGGCCGCGCCGCAGGCTCAATCGCAGCCCGAGGAGACGAACATGTCGACGCCGCGCATGCCGGTCCTGTTCGTGGGCCACGGCTCGCCGATGAACGCGATCGAAGACAACCGCTGGAGCCAGGGCTTCACCAAGCTCGGCCAGTTGTTGCCGCTGCCGAAGGCGATCGTGGCCGTGTCGGCCCACTGGTACGTGAACGGGACGTACACGACGGGCAACGAGAAGCCCGAGACGATTCACGATTTCGGCGGCTTCCCGCCTGAGCTGTACGAGGTCCAATACCCGGCGAAGGGCGACCCGCAGCTCGCGGCGCGGGTGGCGTCGCTGATGGGCCCGCGCGCGCAGGTGAGCCAGGAGTGGGGCCTCGATCACGGCACTTGGAGCGTGGTGAAGTTCCTGCGCCCCAAGGCCGACGTGCCGGTGATCCAGCTCTCGATCGACGCGCGTCTGCCTGTCGCGGACCACCTCGCGCTCGGCCGGGCCTTGAAGCCGCTGCGCGACGAGGGCGTGCTGGTCATCGGCAGCGGCAACGTCACGCACAACCTGCGGCACGCGTTCATGAGCCTGCGCTCGGGGAAGATCGAGCAGGTCCCGTGGGCGACGGACTTCGACGCGGACATCTCCAAGGCGCTCACGCAGCACGACGCGGCCTTCCTCGCGCAGGCGCCGACGACGGAGAACGGGCGCATGTCGCATCCCACGCTCGATCACTATCTGCCGCTCCTGTACGCGGCCGGCGCAGGCGAGGGCGACGCCGTGACGTTCCCGATCACGGGGTTTGATCTGGGGTCCTTGTCGATGCGCTCGGTGATGTTCGGCGCGTAGCGGCTCCGACCAAAGGTGGTCGCGAAACGCGACAGGGTGGTCCTGAAACGAGACCACGGTGGTCCTGAAATGAGACCACCCCTGGTCCTGAAACGAGTCACTCGGATCCACGCGTCGGACCGCTCCCACTCTGAAGGAGCGTTCGGCACGCGCGCTGCAGAGGCGCTCGTCCGCTGAGGCCCCACGCGCCTCACGCGGAGGCGCACCGTGCGGCTGCCACAGTCGAACAGACGAAGCTCGAGCGTGCTGGTGGCGCTCTCGATCGCCCTCAGCGCAGCGGCGGCGCACGCGCAGGATCCCGCCAAGAGACGCGAGCCCACGCTCCGAGAAGCGCAGGAGGCCGCTGCGCGCAACACGGCGGGCACACGCGAGGACGATCCGGCCGCACGCGCGCGCAGATCGCGCTGGCTCCCGACGCTGCGCGGACAATTCGGCGGCACGCAGGCCGACAAACAACGCTGGGGCACCTGGCGCGGCGACCCGATCGTCGACGACTCGACCGGCACGGGCAACGCCTGGCAGGTCAGCGCGAGCTGGGACCTCTCGCAGCTCCTCTTCGCCAAGGAAGAGGTGGCCATCGCGCTCTCGTCGGCGCGCATCGAGCGCGAGCGCCAACAGGTCCGCGAACGCTGCGCGACGCTCTACACGCGCCGCCTGACCGCCCTGCGACAGGCCCGCTCCGCGCAGGCCGAGGAGCGCCTCTCTCGCTGGCTCGACCTGCTCAGTGTCACCTCCGACCTCG